>CAMWIU010000058.1 GCA_947174385.1 uncultured Treponema sp. | reverse complement strand
GAATAAGTTCCCTGTCTAAAAATCGCGGGCGGAACGGAGGCTCTGCCGGCGTTGTGACCAAAATCAAAAAATCCAAATTGGCGGCGAGAAGTTGCGGCTTTTGCCCTTTGACGTTCCAGCGCGAAAAAGAATTTTTTCTTTCGCAAAGCGCGAGGATTTGCCCTTTTTTTTCCGAAAGCGAATCCTCCTCCACTTGAACGCGGTCGCCGGGCGCGAGCGGATTGTAGAACTGCCTTTCGGTCTTGACTTTTTTTCCTTTGAGCGAGCACGAGCGCGTTTTTCCGTCGTCGCATTCCACGCAAAAGACATTGTTTGTGCCGTTGATAATCGTTCCGAACATTTTGATTAAGTATAGAAGTTTTCGCGAGAAATTTCAAGATGTGGCGAGAAACTAAAAACCGCAAGAAAATCTCTCGCGGTTTTTAGTTCAAAAGTTTTTGATATTCGTTGGCTTCAAGAAACTAGAACGCGAACGCTACGGAAGCACTTCCATAAGTGGGATAGCCCACTTGCAAATTCAAGCCGACATGCTTTGAGAACATGAAATTAGAGCCGATGTGCGCTCCGAACGCAAAGGCAGCTCCTCCAGCCTTTCCGTCATAGTTCAAGACCTCCCATTTGGCCGATGTGTAGTACATTCCCATTTCCAATCCAGCATAAAGGTCGAACCAATCAGGTCCCGGAGCCACGTGATAGTTTGCGCCGGCCATGACAGCGATGCTGGTCGCCTTCCATCCTCCAGTCTTTCCAAAAAGCGGACGGACGTTCAGCGTGATTCCAAGCGGAATCTTGCTCAAAAGGAATTCTCCCTCAACTGGAATTGCAAATCCCGTAACCGCGCCTTTGTACGAAAATTCCTGTTTGCCAAGCGGCGAAATTTCGTAACTGTACTTGAATTTACCAAGCGCATAGCCGTAGCCCACGCCCGCTTTCACAAGCCAATGGTTTCCGTCCAAATTCTCGCAATAGGAAGTCCAATCCCATGCGGAAGCCATCGTGCCGGCAAGCGTCACCGCCAAAAGCAGCACGAGCCTTTTCAAATACTTTTTCATTCCAAAACCTCCTTGATGAAAAAAGTGCCTTATTATATCAATGGGTGGGGGGGGGTATGTCAAGTACTTTTTCAAATTTTTTTGAATTTTTTTCAAAATTCCGCGAAAAAAAAATTGAAATCCGCGCATTAAAGCAAAAAACAGTCCGCCCTACCCTTGCGCAGTTCCATTTTCATCCGTCAATTTTCGCTTGATTTTTTTTCAATTCGATGCTATACTGAAAAGATATGAAGACAAAACAAAAAGTTCACCGCAGCGCGGAATTTTTTTTGGCGACCGCATCGGTTTTTCTCTGTCTTTCTCTCGCTTCGTGCAAGTCGATGATTTTCAACAAGCTCGGCGACATGCTTTCAGGCGCGAAAAAGGACGGCGTTCCCATTCAGGCAAAGGGCGATTCTCCGAACCCGATGGACGCTTTTATGGGCGAAAAAGATCCCACGATAATTCAGGAATCACTTCCGCTCATTGTCAAAATGTATGAAATCCTCGCGATGGAAAATCCTTCGCATCAAGGAATCCAAATTATGGCGGGGCAACTCAACGTGATGTACGGAAATCTTTGCGTACAAACTCCGGCGGACAGAATGACGGTTGACAAGCTTTCGGAACAGGTAGACGAATACGCGCGCGCGAAATATCATTATCTTAAGGGAAGAAAATACATTCTCGACGTGTTCGACACAAGATGGCCGGGATTTTCCGAGGAATTTCTTTCTTCTGATTCGGACGTGGCTAAATCCGCCGCGCAGAAAATTTCCAAAGACGACGTGAACGCGGCATATTGGGCGGCGGGCGCGACTCTTCTTTCATGGTCGCTCGATCCGCTGGACGTTGACGCATTGAGCAGCATCGCAGGACCTGTGGCACTTTTGGAAAGAGCCGCAGAGCTCGATCCCGATTATTCTGACGGCGCGATTTGGGACGCGCTGAGCATTTTCTACGCCTCCGCCCCTATTGATTTTGGCGGCGACTACGACCGCGCCATTTATTGCCATGAACAGGCGATGCGCGTTTCAGAAGGAAAGTCGCCCGGAATATACGTTACTTACGCCGAAAGTTTTTGCCGTCCTGCGGGCGACCGCGATGGATTCGTGGAGGCGTTGGAAGCGGCGCTTGCGATCGATCCTGACGCTGACGAATCAAGCCGCCTTATGTGCGTCATAAGCCAGCAAAAGGCACGGTATCTTCTCGAACATGTTGACGACTATTTTGTAATATGGTAGAATTCAACAACGCTTTTCGAGATTTTGCGGCGCGGTGCGGAAATCGGCGGCGAATTCTCGGAAAACGACATTTTTCACGATTTCGTGGAAATCCGAAATTCGGTAACATTTTGAAGAATTTCGTGTTATATTTATATATTATATATAGAATATTAAAAGCGGGCGCGATTTTGTCCTTGCAACTAAGTTTCTAGCAAAAATCGCCTTGACTTTTTATAGGAGTGAAAATGAATCAAATCAAGAAAATTCTTTTTTTCGCGTTGGTTTCGCTTTTCGGCGCGACCATGTTTGCCAAGACCATCATAAAGATTGCGTCCGTGGCTCCCGCGCGCTCGTCTTGGGACGTTGACCAGCGCACAATCGCAAGCGACTGGCTCAAAATCACGGGCGGCGAAGTGGAACTCCAATTTATGAGTTCGGATTCAATGGGCGGCGAAAGCGGCGTTGTACAAAAGCTCAATTCGGTGCGACCCGGACAAAAGCCTCCGATTGGAGGGGCGGTTTTCACTTCGCTTGGCGCGGACGGTTTCTGCCCGGAATCCCACATAATGACGCTTTGTGTTCCATTCCTTTTCCATTCGCAGGAAGAGGTGAACGCCGTGCTCAATGAATTCACGCCACAGATGCAAAAACCGTTCGGGCAAAAAGGCTATGTCGTGCTCGGCTGGTTCAACATCGGATGGGCGTACTTTTTCACGAAAAATCCCGTGCGCACTCCGAGCGACCTTCAAAAACAAAGACTTTCTGTGGGAGGAATGACTTCTCCGATGCTCGCGAACGCTTTCAAAGCCGCAGGATATTTGACGCAGGACGTTCCGGCGGACAAACTTTTGCAAAGCATGAAAACCCCCGGCGGAGTCGAGGGAGTTTTCACGATTCCGATGTACGCATACGCCGCGCAATATTGCAAGACGCTCACGAATTGTCTCAACGCGCCGCTCGCTCCTGTAATGGTGGCGTTCGTGATTTCCAAGGCTGAATGGGATGCGATTCCAGAAAAATACAAGCCTGAATTGTTGAAAAGCGTCCAAAGGGCGCAGGACAAGTTCATCCAAAATCAGCAGAAGGCGGACGCAGAATATCTGAAGCGTTGCGAAAATGCCGGCGTAACGCTCTACACGCCGAACGATTCCGCAATGAAAGTTTGGCGAGACGAGTTTGAGTCGAAGAGCCGCTATATGTACGATCCTGCCACGCCCGTTGCCGACAAGGGATTCTACGAGCAGATAGTGGCGTTCCTCAAAAAATATCGCGGAGAATAAAAAAGATCTTTTGTTTGACGAGTTTTTCGTATGGCGGAAAACTCGCCTTTTGTTTTAAAGAAATGTGTTTTTTATGGAGAAAGATTTTGCTGAAAAAAATTGAAGACGGATTTGCGGTGGCGTTGGTGGCGATTTTAAGCGTAACGTCAATAGTGATAAAAGTGATGCAGGACAATCTGCACGTTCAGGTGATGAACGCCGATTCCATTATCGTCAATGTGGCGTTCGTGTTCGCCTGCGTTTCAGGACTTGTAACTTGGCGCGAGGGAAGACATCTTTGCCTTGCGAATGTTACCGAAAAATTTCCGCCGAAACTGAAGAACGCGCTGGGAGCAGCATCATCGTTTTTTACCCCGCTCGTCCTCACTCAACTTTTTACGGCATCTTTCTTGCAAATAACGAACCCGAACCAATTCACGAACAATGTCGTGCTTTTTCTCGCGGAAAAAATATTCTTCGCGTTCTATCCTTTGTGCTTTATCATGATTCTCGCGCTGATTCTTCGCAAAAAGGAATTCCGCGTGGCGGCGATTTTGGGAATTGTTGCAGGGCTTGTAACTTCGATGGGCGCGATAACCGGAGTCATCTATTTCTGGACTGGACGTTTCGACTTTCCCAAACTGTACGCAATGAGCGACGCTTGGAATGCGTTGTGCGGACGATTTGTTTGGGTTTTCGTAGTGCTTTTCGTGCTGATGGCGTTCGCGGGCGTTCCGCTTTTCGTGGCGATAACCGGAATAACTTATGTGATTTTTTCGGCGGCAGGCGGCTACATCGACGTAATCCCGCTCGAGGCATACGGAAAACTCGCTGACAAAAGCATAGCCGCCATTCCTCTTTTTACGATAGCAGGCTACGTTCTAGCACAAGGAAGCGCGGGAAAGCGTTTCGTGGAATTGTTCCGCGCGCTTTTCGGATGGTTTCGCGGCGGAACTGTCGTGGCGGCGGTGTTGGTCTTGACTTTCTTTTCCACGTTCACAGGAGTTTCGGGAGTGACGATTCTCGCGCTCGGCTCGCTTCTCGCCGTCATCTTGACAGGATCAGGCTACGAAAAAGACAAAGCCGAATCGCTCATCACTTCATGCGGCGCGGTGGGACTTTTGTTTCCGCCTTCGGTGGCTATAATCATGTACGCCTCGTCAAACTACACGGTGATCACACAGTTCGAACCCGGATTCGACATAATAAATTTGTTCAAAGCCGCATTGATTCCGGGCGTGATAATGTCTGCAGCTATGATCGCCTTGGGAATCGTGTTCGACAAAAACAAGGAGCGACCAGCTTTTTCCGCGCGTAAAATCGGGCGCGCGCTTTTGGACTGTGTTCCCGAATTGCTTTTGCCGCTTTTGATTTGCATCACTTATTTTTCAGGATTTTTCAATTTGTTCCAGGTGGCATCTTTCGCGGTGATTTACGCCGTGGCTCTAGTGTGGCTTGGACGGCGCGATTTTGACGCAAGAAAAACGGCGCGGGTCGTCGCGGACAGCGTTCCAGTCTCGGGCGGAATTCTTTTCATAATCGCTGCGGCTTCGGGACTTTCGTATTGGATGCAGGACGCGAACATTCCAGAAACCGTGACGAATTTCATCACTACTTATGTCAGCAACAAATACTTGTTCCTGCTTTTGATGAATTTGGTGCTGCTCGTCGTGGGCTGTCTCATGGACATTTATTCAGCCATTCTACTAGTTTCGCCGCTCTTGCTTTACGGAGCAGCGTCGTTCGGAATTCCCGCGGTACAAGCCGGAGTGATTTTCATAATGAATCTCTCGGTGGGATTTTTGACGCCACCAGTCGGAATGGATCTTTTCATCTCGTCGTACACTTTTAAAAAGCCAATCGGCCAAGTGATAAAAGGAGTGCTTCCGTTCCTGCTCGTACAATTGATTGTGCTCTTTATCGTAACTTACTGTCCGTTTTTCACCACCGCGCTTTTGCCTCCTCCTGAAAGCGCGTTCTGAAATTTCCACAGGATGGGATTTTAGAATTTGAAACGCGGCATATTTTTTTCGTTTCGACGATTCTCAATGAATTCGCTTTTTTGCGCGATGATTTTTTCCACGCTAGTTTCATGCAGAAAAGTCGAAGTCGAAAAAAAATCGGACGACGCGGAATCGTTACAAGCGGAACTTGAACGGCAGAAAAATTCCGCGATTGAAGAATACATTTTTTCACTTTCCGAATGCGAGCGGCTAGCACAAATTTTCGTCGTGAACATTGAGGGCAACGAAGAATTCTGCTTTTGCGAATACATGGACGACGGCTCCGAAAAAAAATCGCCCTTGATTCCTGGCGGATACATTTTCTTTTCCTTCAATATTGCCGAAACGCCCGAAAAAATCGCCGCCTTTACAGACTCCGTGCGACGTTTCGCGCATGAACAAAATTGCGCAGAACCATTTTTATGCCTTGACGCGGAAGGCGGCTTTGTGAACCGCCTGCGCGGCTTGGCAAGCCCGCTTCCAGAGGCGGCCCGCGTGGCAGAATGCCTTAGTCCTTCGCAAGCAGAACGACTTTATTCTCTGAACGCGATTCAACTAAAGTCCCTTGGATTTGACCTGAACTTCGCGCCGGTTTGCGAAACGCTCACCTCTGAAAACGAAAAATTTTTGGACGGGCGAAGTTTTGGCGATGCAGAAGCCGCCTCAGAATATTCATGTGCCGCCATCAAATCTTATCAGCAAAATCGCGTGGGAGCAGTGGCAAAGCATTTTCCGGGAAACGGCAACGCCGATCCGCATGCGCGTATTCCGCGCGTTTTCTTTGAAGCCGAAGATTTTCAAAAAAACGTGCTTGAACCTTTTGAAAAAATCCTTGGCGAAAATCCCGCTGGAATTCTCATGAGCCACGCATTCGTGGAACTCGGCGAAAATCATGGGGAGGATTTTTCCAAAAGTGGCGAACTTCCTGCAAGTCTGAGCGCGTTTTGGATTCAAGATATTTTGCGCGAAAAATTGGGATTTGACGGAATTGTTTTCAGCGACGACATTTTCATGTCCGCGCTCGAGCAAAGCGGATTCGATTCGGAACGCGCCGTGCACGAAGCCATTCTCGCTGGCGTAAATTGCATCTTGATGAGCGAAAAGCGTTTTCTCCGCGAATACAAAATCGTGCGGAAATTTTATTCGGAAGACGCCGCGTTCCGTTCGCGCGCTGATGATTCAATTCGCAAAATAGTGAAGTTCAAAATTGACTGCGGAATTCTGCGCTATGAATATGACGAATCCCAAGAAAATGAAACGGATTCGCCACCGCGCATGAAAATTGTTCCTTCTGAAATTTTTTCGGAAAATGAAAGCGGCGAGAATTCTTTTTTGAAGCGAATGGAAAAATTCAGCGCGGCAAAAGAAGAAGGATTTGAGTTATATGAAAAATATTTTTTGCCCACGGCTTCGAAAGAAGAGCTTCGCGCCGTAAGGTGGACACGGTGAAAGAAAAACTTCTCGGCGCACAAGGTTTTGAAAAATATTACGCTTCAATTTTTGCCGCGCGTTGGGAAAAACTCAAAGCCGCGCTTTTGCAAGAAAACGAGGGCGTACCGTTTGATGCCGGCGCGAAAACCTATTTTCTCGACTCGGCGAGCGTCCTTGCGGCTTTGACTTTACCTTTGGACGGCGCGAAAAAAATTCTCGACATGTGCGCGGCTCCGGGCGGAAAGACGCTCGTGCTCGCGCGGCGAATGGAAGACGACGCAGAACTTTTTTCGAACGAACTTTCATTCGAGAGAAAATGCCGTCTCGAGCGCGTCGTTTCCGAACACCTTCTTCCCGACGTGAAAGCGCGTGTCAAAATCACTTGCGGCGACGGCGCGCTATTGTGCAAAAAGCAGGATGCCATTTACGATGCGATTCTGCTTGACGCGCCTTGCTCTTCCGAAAGGCACGTGCTTTCGTCTCCGAAATATTTGCAGGAATGGTCGCCCGCTCGCGTGCGCTCGCTGGCAATGCGCCAGTGGTCGCTTCTTTCAAGCGCGTTCCGCATTTTGAAAAGCGGCGGCTTTTTGCTTTATTCAACCTGCGCGATTTCCGACGAGGAAAATTCCTGCGTGGCGAAAAGGCTTATTGAAAAATTCAAGGAAAAAGTCCGTGCCGTAGAATTCGACGAAATTCGGCTTTTTCAAGAATCGAACGCGAAAAAGATTCCCGAACTTTTTTCCACAATCGAATTTCCATCGTTTGAAAAAAATGAATTCGGATTCAGCGTCCTGCCAGACGCGCAAAAAAATTCCGGTCCGATTTATTTTTTCCTTGCAGAGAAATTGTGAATGCGCTATAATTATTTTGGGTGAATTTATGGACGAAAATATCGGAGAGATAAAAAGAAAAAAACTTCAGAACATTTTGGAAACCGGACAGGTTTTGAACGAGATTCAGGATGTGGATGTCTTGCTTGAGCGAATCCTAACCGAAACTCGCAGGATTGTAAATGCAGACGCGGGTTCTGTGTATGTCGTGGAGGAAAATCGCCTCAAAATCAAATATGCCCAAAATGACACGCACCTTCGCGCCCTACCCTCGGGCAGCAAACTTCCGTATATTTCGTTTTCCTTTCCGATAAGCGAAAATTCCATTTCAGGTTATGTCGCGCTCACTGGGCGGCCGCTCAACATTCAGGACGCTTACAGTATTCCTCCAGACATGCCATTCCATTTCAACAAAAGTTCCGACCTCGCCACGAATTACCGCACACGTTCGATATTCACTTTTCCGCTCAAAAATACAATCGGCAAAGTAATCGGCGTACTTCAAATCATAAACGCGCAGGACGAATCTGGCAAAGTCATTTCGTTCGACTCGGACGCGGAACTGTATATAAGCCATTTTGCGGCGAGTGTCGCGAACACATTGGAACGCACACGCATAACTGGCAACATGGTCTTGCGAATGTTGCGAATGGCGGAATTCCGCGACCCAAAAGAAACTTATGGGCATGTCGAGCGCGTTTCAAATTTTTCGATTGAAATTTACGATCGATGGGCGTTCAATCACAACATTCCTGAAAACGAATCCCACCGTTTCCGCGATTCGCTGAAAATCGCCGCGAAATTCCACGATGTCGGAAAAGTTGCCGTTTCGGATGTAATTCTAAAAAAGGCGTTTCCGCGTTTCACGCCCGAAGAACGAGCCGTGATGCAAGGACACACAGTGCTCGGCGCGAAACTTTTTGATCCGCCTGAATCATTTTTAGACACGATGTGCCGCGATGTGGCTTTGCATCACCATGAATGGTTTGATGGCTCGGAGCGAGGCTATCCAGGCGAATGCCAAATTCATTCGCTTAAAGTGGGCGAGCCTTTACCACTTACGAGAAGGCTTTGCGGCGAAGAAATTCCTCTCGCGGCAAGGATTGTAGCAGTGGCAGACGTTTTTGACGCGCTGAGCCAAAAGCGATGCTACAAGGATGAATGGAATTTGGACTTGGCATTCGAGGAAATCGAAAAACATTCCGGCACGCAGTTTGATCCCGAAATCGTGCGGGCATTCCTGCAAATCCGCGACCGAATAACAAGCATCAAAGAAGACTACAAGGACGAAGAATAAAATATAAAAACGCCTAGACCAATTTGTGGATTTTCCTGTCGAAAGTTTTCGCGAATTCTGCGAATTCTTTTTTGGAATACGCGCTCCGCCTTTTCGTACCGATTCCAAGCTCGCTCATTTGCATTCCAAGCTCGCGTTCTTTGAGCCTGCGACCAATGTTTTCCGCGCAAAAAACCGTTCCGCGATCGTTCATCACGCAAAAGCATTTTCCAATCAGGGCGGCAGCGAGCGGAATGTCGCGCGTTACGATTACGTCGTATTCGGCGCAGTTTTCCAAAATCCATTTGTCCGCAGCCCCGCTTTCTTTGGGGCAAATCTGCATTGAAAAATTTTTTCCCGCGCCGTCGCTGGGAATATTTTTGTTCGCGACGAAAATCAATTCGACGTTCAATTTTTTTGTGTATGAAATAAGATATTTTCTCACAAGAAGCGGGCAGGAATCCGCGTCCACCAAAACGCGCGCGCTTTTCAACTCAAAGCCTTGTCGATTTTTTCAATCATATTGTGCGTCAGGCGTTCCGCTTCCTCGCCGAGCCTTGTGTCGATGGCGGCATTTTCCATTGCGTCTTTTTGCCTGAGAATTTTTTGCTTTTCCTTGAAAAGTTCGTCGGAAATGAGAATCCCCGCCAAAACCGCTATTTGCTTTAGGTCGCTGATTCCGTCGTTCCGCTGAATTTCATCGCAGACGTTTTTGTAGTAGTCGCGGATTTTTTCGAGATACGGCAAATCCTCGTCGGCCTTCATCGCGAACGAAGTTCCCAAAACGTTGATTTGAAGGACGGCCATTTTCTAGAAGATTTCCTGGGGCGGATTTTCATCGTCGGTCTCGAACGAAGTGTCGCCGAAAAGCGAATCCTGCTCTTCCGCGCCCGCGCCGAATTCAAAGCCGTCGTTTTCCAAAGCCACCGTATTTTCCTGATTCGCGTCTTCCTGAACTTGAGGAACGGAATCTTGCGGATTTTGATTTTCGCCCGCCGCTTCGGAAGCAATCTGCGCTTCGGAATCCTGCGGCGCAGAAAATTGCTCTTGAACTTGCGAGGGCGCGCCTTGGACGGAATTTTGCATCGCGTTGTCAAGCAGCGCGTTTTCCACCGAGTCAAGGCGGCTCAAGGCGCTCATGATTCCGCTTTCGATAGCTTTTTCGTCCGCCATAAAACCTGAAAGAAGCTCCGTTTTTTCAGAAAGCGCGTTTGTGAGCTCGGAACACTTTGTGCGCAGAGCATCGTTTTCTGACTTGAGCTGTTCGATTTTAAGAACAGCGCTTTCAACTTTTTTTTGCAGAAGATAAATCTGTTCGACTGAAATCATTTTGCGCCTCGAATTTTTTGCTCGCGCGAACGGAACTTTCCGCCCGCGCGGACAATTTCAACAACATTTTTTAAGCGGCCAACGCCTTTTTCACCGTTTCGACCACAGCCTTGAACGCGGCGGGATCTTCGATGGCCAAATTGGACAAAGCCTTGCGGTCAAGCGTGATTCCAGCCTTGTTCAGACCCGAAATGAATCGCGAATAGGTAAGGCCTTCTTCGCGGACTGCCGCGTTGATACGCGCAATCCACAACGAGCGGAAGTTGCCTTTCTTGTCGCGGCGATCCACATAAGCGTGATCCAACGCCTTTGTTACGGCATCTTTCGCGGCCTTGAAGTTAGTGCCTCGGCGACCCTTGAAGCCCTTGGCGAGCTTGAGAATTTTTATGCGCCTGTTCTTTCTTTTTGGTCCGTCTACTGCTCTGGACATAGTTCACTCCTTATCCATACGGAAGCATCTGCTTCCTTACTTTTGCTGCGTCCGCTTCCGCGAGAATTCCCTTTTGGCGCAAGTGCATCTTTCGTTTTGCAGAGCGCTTCGTGAGAATGTGGCGGAGGTTCATCTTCTTGTACTTCACCTTGCCAGTTCCGGTAAGGGAAAGCCGCTTTGCAGCGGATTTTTTTGTCTTCATCTTAGGCATAAGAAACCTCTTTTTGTCCGCATCGCGCGAACATTAGTTTTGCGGAGAATTCTTGTTTCCGCCGGCTTTTGCCGAAATCGTCATCGACATGAATTTGCCTTCCATCGAGGCAGGCTTTTCGATGACATACGCCGAGGTGAGCCGTTTGAGCACCTCTTTCAGGACATCGAATCCGAGTTCGGTGTGGGCAAGTTCGCGTCCGCGGAAACGGATCGTGACCTTCACCTTGTCGCCCTCGTCAAGGAATTCCTGTATGTGCTTCGCTTTCGTGTCAAGATCGCCCGGTCCGATTTTGGGCTGCATCCTGATCTCTTTGAGTTTCAATACCTTCTGCTTTTTCTTGGAGTCACGGAGCTTTTTCTCCTGTTCAAAGCGGTATCGTCCGAAATCGAGTATTTTGCAAACCGGCGGGTTGGCGTTTGGCGCGACTTCAACGAGGTCGAGATCTCTTTCCCTAGCCATTCTGAGCGCGTCAACTGTAGGAATTATTCCGAGCTGTCCGCCCTGATCGTCTATAAGTCTGACTTCTCTGACGCGGATTCTTTCGTTAATCCGTGTGCCCCTATTGTCTGCCAACTGGCCTCCTCGTGTTTGAAAAACACACACATATATTAAGCGTGGAAATATTATAACAAAAAAGCAGAATCTTGTCTATACCTTCGGCAAGAAAAAAAAGTCGGCGAGACGTTTATTTTTTTTAAAGCCCTCTACAAATGTTCGGCTTCGCGAGTTTCGGGCAAGCAAAGACTTGTGCACGAAACTCGGTAAGCAAGCTGCAAAGCTTGCGACTAGACGCTAGTTCCAGCGGAAGCGAAGATTTTCGTTCCTCATCGCAAAACCCGTTTCTTTTTCGCTCAGGCTTGTGGCGCGAGCGGCTTGATTTTATTATTGTACGTCCGCAAAAAGAAAAACAGAGAAAGCGTGAGCGAAAGCACTTCCGCGATGTCAAAGCACCACCAAACATTGTGGACTACGCCCGAAAGCGAAAGCAAGTACGCGCTCGGAAGCAAAAGGAAAAGCTGCCGCGCAATCGAAACTATCATCGAATAAACGGCGTTGCCGAGAGCCTGAAAAACCGAGCCAAGCACGATGCAAAGCGCAGCCCCAAGAAAGCTCGGCGCGATGATTCTCAACGCGGGCACGCCAATCGAAAGCATTTGCTCGGAAGCGTGGAAAAGCGAAAAAAGCGTGGCAGGAATTGTCTCGAACAAAATCATTCCCACGCTCATAATCGAAAACGCGCACAGCACGCTCAACGCGATTGTCTTCGTTATGCGCTTGGGATTTCTCGCGCCGTAATTGTACGCGACAATCGGCACCATTCCGTTGTTCAGCCCGAACACAGGCATGAATACGAAACTGTTCAATTTGAAATACGCGCCGTAGACCGCGATGGCAGTGTCGGCGATTCCCTTGAACGTGCCCAAAATCAAATTCATTCCGTAAGTCGTAAGAGAGCCGACGGCCTGCAACACAATCGAAGGAAGCCCCACCTTGTAAATCTGCCCGATGATAACGATATCGGGACGAAATCCCTTGAAGCGAAAATTAATTTCAACGTTCTTGCGCAAATTGAAGCAAACAGAAACGAACGCGCCCAAAATCTGCCCAGCGACCGTGGCCGCCGCCGCGCCCGCTATTCCCATTTTCGGAAAAGGCCCGAGTCCGAAAATCAAAATTGGGTCAAAAATTATGTTCGTTATCGCGCCGGTAAGCTGCGTTATCATCGCATAGAAAGTTCGTCCGGTTGACTGCAAGAGGCGGTCGGACGTGAAGCCGAAAAAAAGCCCGAATCCCGAAAGCATGCAAATGCGAAGATAAGTCCGTCCGTATTCAATTATGAGCGGATTTTGCGTCTGACTTTTCAAATACGGATCGACGAAAATCAGGCACACCGCCACGAAAAAAATGTACTCGCAAAGCGCGAGGAAAATCCCGTTCACCGCAGTCTTGTCCACCGCGTCCTGATTTTTCTGCCCGAGCCGCATCGAAAGAAGCGCGTTTATTCCTACCGCCGTTCCTCCGCAAACCGAAATCATCAAAGTCTGGAACGGAAACGCGAGCGAAACCGCCGTGAGCGCGCCCTCGTCAATCCGCGAGACAAAAATGCTGTCAACGATATTGTACAAAGCCTGCACGAGCATGCTGAGCATCATCGGCACGGACATCGAAATCAAAAGCCGCCCCACTCCCATCGTGCCCATCTTGTTTTCGGCTTGAACAGAATTTTTTTGAACTGAATTGTTTTCCATAAGATGAAAATTATATAAAAAATGCGGAGGAAAGTCAAGCGCGGGGAAAACGTGTATTAACAACAAGCGAAAAAGTGTACACCTAAAATGAACTGCAAATTTTTGGCAGTGTTGGTTAGCCGCCTGTTTCGATACTAGCGACTTTACGGTGACTCATAGATTTTGCGTACCCTTCAGATAAAACTGAATCTAAGATGTTTTTCTTTCAGGAGAAAAAGAACGCGGGGAATCGACTACGACTGCCAGTGACGCGGTGACGGCAGCGAGTTCTAAATCAAATACAGGAATTGTAGGGCTAGAATGAAAACATCAAGTGTACACCTTATCGCATATTGACAACAGCGCGGAGAAAACAGGAAATCGCAAAAAAAACATGCCGAAAAAGAGGAAATCGGCGAAAAAAAGCCGGCAATGGTTTGCCCCATTTGCCGGCTCTCATATAGCATCGAATACTTAAGCAAAAAGGCGAGAGGAAAAGTCCAAACGCCTTTTGCCAATATTCAGATTACCATTCCTTTTTGATGTCCTCGATGATGTTGGCTTCGCCTTCTTCCGTAGAGAAGAATTTCGCCTTTTCCATGTTGGGAACGAGCGTAACAGTCTCGCCCAAGCGGAACAACGCGGTGGCCGTAGTCTTCGCGATGAGGTTCTGTCCTTTGCCAGTAGCAAGGTACAAGTGAGTTTCCGCTCCGAGCGGCTCTTTGTTGACGATTTTCATCTGCATCGCGTTCTCGCCGGCTTTCTCGCTGTAAGTGAGATCTTCCGGGCGGATTCCGAAGTAGACATCTTTTCCGACATAAGACTTAAGACGCTTCTGCTGCTCGTCTGTGGGAACAATCGTGAACGAACCTTCGTCAACCACGACCTTTCCGCCCTTTTCCACGACTTTCACCGTGAGGAAGTTCATCGGCGGAGTTCCGATGAAGCCCGCGACGAATTTATTGATCGGATTATTGTAGAGATAAAGCGGCGCACCAATCTGCTGGACTTTTCCGTCCTTCATTACGACGATTTTGTCGCCGAGAGTCATCGCTTCAATCTGGTCGTGCGTAACGTAAATCATCGTGGCCTGCAAGCGGTGGTGCAGAGAAGCAATTTCCGCGCGCATCGTAACACGAAGCTTCGCGTCCAAGTTTGAAAGAGGCTCGTCGAAAAGGAACACTTTCGGATTGCGAACAATCGCGCGACCTACAGCAACGCGCTGCCTCTGACCACCCGAAAGAGCCTTCGGTTTGCGGTTGAGGTACTGCACCAAGTCAAGCTGCTTCGCGGCTTCCTGCACGCGGCGGTCGATTTCCTTTTTGTCCATCTTGCGAATCTTCAATCCGAACGCCATGTTGTCGTAAACGCTCATGTGCGGATACAAAGCATAGTTCTGGAAAACCATCGCGATGTCGCGATCTTTCGGCGGAACGTTGTTCATTTCTTTTCCGTCGATGAAAAGTTTTCCTTCGGAAATGTCTTCCAAACCAGCGACCATGCGAAGCGTCGTGGACTTTCCGCATCCTGAAGGACCTACGAATACGCAGAATTCCTTGTCTTCAACCGTGATGTTCTGATTGGTAACCGCGCGGACATTGCCATCGTAGATTTTGCCAATCCCCTTGAGTTCAACCTTAGCCATTTGAGGCCTCCTAAAATTATATTATTACTAATATTTTAAGGCATTGCGGAAGATTTGTCAAACGTTTTTTTAAGAAATTTCCGATTTTTTTTCAG
>CAMWIU010000057.1 GCA_947174385.1 uncultured Treponema sp. | reverse complement strand
GAACTTTCTCCTGAAGAATATAAAAAATTCAAAAAGAATTTGAGCGAATATCCTTTGAACGTGCGCATTGCCGTGGAGGATATGATTGTCAAAAATGAATTCAAGGACGAAGTTGTTTTTGAACTCATCGACAAAATCTTGAACAAAGTTTCGGCAAGGCAGTTGGCGGGCTATTTGGAAAAAATGCTCGACATTACCTTGCATGTTCCCCGCGATTTTGAAAAACGCACCGCGGAGGAATACGCCGCTTACAAGGCTTCGTTCAAATATCAGCTCAAGGCGAAAATTCTTCCTGCCGCGCTCATTGGATTGCTCGCGGCGATGATTCTTTTCTGCGTCGGCTACCTCGGACACCAATATATCGTGCAGCCGCTTTGGGCGGAAAAACTTTACAAGGAAGGATACGCGCTTTTGGAAAGCGACAATTATCCGCAATCCGAGATGGTTTTTGACGAGGCGCTCACTCACAAGCCGAAGAAAAAATGGTTCTACAAATACGCGCAGGGCTATCGCGCCCACAGGCAGTACGACCGTGCGGAAAAATTCTATAAAGCGATTTTGCAGCGTTTCGATCACGACAAGCAAGCCGGATTGGAATATGCCGACATGCAGCTTTCCGATTTGGGCGACTATGCCCGCGCGGAGGAAATTCTCAAGCGCGAAGTTCTCGATTACCACGTGAACGATCCCGACGGGATTCTCGCGTTGGGCGACACTTATTTGGAATGGGCCACGGAAGAAAATCCCGCGAAATTCCAGGATGCGTTCGACCAATATTCGCTTGCGATGCAACTTTACGGCGGAAAAAATGCCGACTTGTATCAATCGCGTTTACTGCGATACAACATTCGCACCGATCAGCTTCACAATGTCCTCGAACTCAAGGAATTTTTCTATCCTCGCGAAAAGTCGCTGGGCGCGGACGACTGGGTGGAAATGAGCGGATATCTTATGGACAAACTTTACGGCGAACTTCCTCGCGAGCAGGAATATTTGCGCGATAAAATCGAAGATTTGCGCGACATGATGCTTTTCGCCATTCGTGCCGATCCTCAAAATCCTATCGCCAGTTACAATTTCTCCCGCTATCTTGTGGAAGTGGGCGACCATTCTAAGGCCTTGGATTCGCTCAAGAACACCGAGCGGCTTTTCAATGAATCCGTCTCGCTCAAAAATCGCGATGTCTACAAGCAGTTGAACACTTACAGGCTTTTGGGCGAAGAATATCTGTATGACCGCGAATACATTTTGGCGCGTGAGACGCTTACCGAAGGAATAAATTTGTTTGAAAAACGGCAGCGCGCGCGAAAATTCGATGGCGACAAAAATGTGGGCGCGATGTACGCGGACATGGGAAATCTCGAATATTTTATTTCCGGCGATTTGGACGGCGCGCGGCGAAATTATAATGCCGCAATCCAGAATTATATGGATACGCCTTCAATTCGATATCGCGTGGGTTACATCGACTATTCCAACAACGACTACGCTTCCGCGCTTGGAAATTTCCTCAAGGCTTCGGAGGACGGCGATCTTGATTCCCACACGCTCCTTGCGCTCGGAAATACGCTTTCGCTTCGTGGTGACAATTTCACGGCGCAGAGTTATTATGACAGGCTTCTTTCCTACCTTGATTTCCAACGCGAGAAATATGGAATCGTCGTTCCGCAAATTGAGGCAAGCGCGGGCGATATGGTTGAAACGTATATGAAAGGCGCGAACAATCTCGGCGTGAGCCAATTCCGAGTTTCCCGCCAAAGCGGAAACAGCTCGCTCAACGCGGCGGCTTTGGTGAACTTTCAGGATTCAATACGCTACTACGACGCGCTCACGAGAAATCAGGAAACGATGGTGCGACTTCCTGGAAGCAATCTCGCCGAGCAGAATTTGCGCTACGCTACGAATCCTTTCCCGGACTTTGAGCCTGCGATTTATACGGAAATTCCGCGCATACTCGACGGCGAAAAAGGGCTTGAACAGTGAAAGTTTTTTGCCCTTACATCGGGCTTTTATGGAAAAAGCATCTCATTTCTTTGTACAAGGAAATTTTCCGCAAATCCATTCATCTTTGCGCGGCGTTCGTTCCGTTTTTTTTGTCTCGATTTTACGGCGTGACGATGACGCTTTTGGCCTTGGCGGGCGTGGGCTATACGCTTTGCCAAATTCTTGCGTTGCGAGGAGTCTCAATTCCACTGATTTCCGACATCACGGACATGGCGGCTCGCGCTCGCGACAAGGGAAAATTCGTGCTTGGTCCTTTGACGCTTGTCATTGGAATTTTTTTGAGCGCGTTATTGTGGGAGCAGAAGGCGGCCGCAGCGGGAATCCTTGCCCTTGCATTCGGGGACGGACTTGCGAGCCTTGCTGGGAAGGTTTTCGGAAACCTTCACATTCCGCACACTGGCGGAAAAACTTGCGCCGGAAGTCTCGTGTGCTTTTTGGCGATTTTTATTTCTTCGTTTTTCGTCCTGCAAAATGCCGAAGCCGCGCTGTACCTTGCCGTTTCGGGAATGCTCATTGAAATTCTTCCGCTGAAAGATTTCGACAACATTTTGATTCCCGTCGCGCTCGGCGCAATCGTCCATTTTTTCTACATGTAAAGTTTGTGGAGCACTCCCAAATATCGGAAAGTTCCAGCCACAAGAATCGTTGCTCCTATAATTGCAAGCGCGAGCGTTTCGCTTGATGTGAGGAGCATAAGACCTGTTTCCATTATCACTGTGTCGGCCGCAAGAGAATAATGCTCGTTGGTTTCGCTTTGCCATGCTTTCAGAGAATGCGTCGCCGCCGTGAGGATTGCCGCAAGCGCGCAGAAAAAAATCAAAAGACGCTTCGCGCCGCTTCCAAGCGAAAAAGTCTGCGCAAATTCCAAAGTATTTACAGGAACGAATTTTGCCAAAGTGATCGAAAAAATCAGCACGATGAAAATGTTGTGTTCGACGTTCACGCGTTGGTCCGGCATTCCAGCCACCGCCACCATAAAAAGCGATGCGAAGCAAAGCAACAGCCCCCAAAATTCCGTCCGCCCGAAAAAGACGTAGTATTCGGGGAACGTTCCGGACGTTGTTTCGAAAAGGGCGAAAATCCGCACCAAGCCTGTCGAGCATCCGAGCAAAAAAAGCATGAAATAGACGATTTCCATTGAAGGCGTCTTGATGAAATGCGAGTAGGCGAAAAACGCCGCCGCTGGAACGAACGCCATCAAGTATAGCGAGGAAAAAATCATCGTCCATGCGTTTTGTCCGAAGCCTTCCGAATTCGTTCCCGCAATCGCCATCCGAGATTCCGCATTCATTTTCAGGATGAAATATGCAAGGAAGAATATTGAAAGTCCAAGAAAAAAAGTTGAGAGTATGAAAGTATATCTGTTCTTTCCTTTGAGCGTCATTGTTTTATTTTACCGTCAAAACAAAAAATAGTAAAGAGTAAATCCATTTGCGCCGAAAATAAAAAAGGAACTTTGATTCGTGCAAGCGATTTCAATTTTTTTTTCAATTTTATGGAGAAGCAATGAAAAGGGCGATCATCGCAGGTTTGATTTTTTCTGTGGCTGGAATCTCTTTTGCCGGCGACGCTGCCGCGTTCAAAGACATCGGATTTTCAGACGACGGCAAAATTTATGTTTTCGGGCAATACGGAATGACGGATGTCAAATTCCGTCCATACGCAGAAATCTACGTGGTGGACGTGGCAAAGAACGAATACGTTCCCGGAGGCGTTTTCAAAAAGTTTGAAGCGAAGGCGGACAAAAGCGGCAAGGAAGTGTACGAAAATTTGTTTTCCGCGCGATATTCTTCGGAAATCGCGAAGTACGGCTGCGCCAAAACTTCAAGCGACGACACGCTATATGTAATGGAAAATGAAGCCAAGGGCGGAACTGAAAAAATTTCGTTCAAGGATTATGGCGAGGAAAATTCTGTAGAACAATGCGATTACACTGTGCGCCTTGTGCCCACGTTCGAAGGAGCAGGGCAGAACTGTAAATCCAGTTTCTACATCGACCTTTCGATAAAAAATTCTGGAACGGAAAAAAAATACAAGGTCGGTTCGCCCGAAAGGAAACGCGCGGGCGTTACGGGCTACAAGATTGTCCGCATCTTCCGCGACGCGCGAAAAAGCGCACTTGTTTTTGTGGTAGAAAAGACTGTCGAAGACCAAACCGGTACCTCCATACGATATATGGTCGAGACGGTCAAATTATAGGCGCGTAAAAATCGTGCCAGTTGTTCCTCCATTTTGTTTTTCCTGTTCCTGCCATACGGCAGGAACAGGATTTTTTTATAGCTTGAATCCTTTAAATATGACAAGTGGGAGCGGCGCGCTTTGCGCCGCTCCCACTTGTTTGCCTGTTGGTATTGGAAGGGGTGGAATTTATTTTGTGAGATTTTTGACTGTTCCCGCCACAGCTTCCACAGCCTGTTTCGTTGTAATCTTGAGTTCTGCCGTGTCGAGCACGAGCGGCTGACCCGCCACATCCGTTACCATGTAGCCGGCAGAAGTTTTTACTATCGGCGAATTGGGACTTACAGGAACAGGACTTTTTTTGAGCAGCTTCAAGTCGGAATCATATTTTGCCGCGAAGCATGCGATGCGCTCCTTGACTATGACGAGATAGTTGCTTCCGTCCTGTACCAAAACCGAATTGTCGGAAAGAGTTTCCTCGCTTTCTTTTGTGATTTCAAGCGACTTTTCGTCGATGAATACCAGTTTGACCGCTCCGTTTCCAGAATTCGCGCCGGCCACAGCGAGGAATCCTCCTCCAACAGGGAACATCGTGCGGTTTTTGATCACATCGACTTCCGACCTTTGCAGGATTGTGCCGTCTTTCGTGTTCACTTTTACGATCGCAGAATCCATGCTGCTCGCGCTCGCAAGGCTGAGACCGTAGACGCTCGGAGCATTTGTCGCGGCTTGCTCAGCCTTTTCGACTGTTTCCTGATCTTGCGCTATGGATCTGCGCTCTTCCTGCGCTTCGGACTGCTTTTTATCCGCCACAGCCTGCTGTTCGGAAGCGGTCTGTTTTGCGTCGTCGGCCTTTTTCTGCGCTTCATCGGCTTTCTGCTGGGCGTCGTCGGCTTTTTTCTGAGCGTCATCTTCGGCCTTTTTTGCTTGGTCGGCTTCTTTTTGAGCCTGTTGCGCTTCTTTCTGAGCCTGCTTGTCGTCAGGATTTTCGTCGGCCTTTTTCTGCGCTTCATCGGCTTTTTGCTGGGCTTTCTGCGCGTCTTCTTTCTTTTGGTCGGCTTGCTTTTGCGCCTGGTCGGCTTGCTTTTGCGCCTCGTTGGCCTTGCGCTGTTCTTCGGTGGCGGCTTTCTGCGATTCCTGCGCCTTTTCGTTCGCGTTCTCCGCCTCGCGCTCCTTTATGTCAACCATGTCTTTGCGGGCATCGATGTTCTTGTCGTCGTCCTCTTGCATTGAGTTGATGACTTCGCGGTCGCTGATGACGCTTGTGTCCACCGTGGAAAGTCCGCCCGAAATGTCGCTGATCGGAATCACTATTTGCGAATTGCCCGGCCATTCGCTGTAGCGCGTGGAAAGTCCTGCGCGGCTTGCTGTGAGGTTGCTCGTCACGATGTCCTTGTACTTTGACCTGAACGCTTCCATGTTTTGGCGATAGACCGCGTTGTATACCGTTACGAACGTCGCGATTGTCTGCGCGTCGCTTTCGGAATAATTGTACGCGGCGGAAAGGTAGCCGGCTATGATGTGGCGCAGGTTTCGGATGTGATCCACGGAGGCGTTCGCGCCGAGCACAAGTATGTCCGCGTCGAGCTTTTCGGCGACGGAACTGTCGATGGCGTGAATCACGTAATATTTTGCCGTGTTGCCAGTAGTCCTCTGCGAATCCAAGTCGGATGCGATGGCGTTTCCAAGCCCGCGTCCAATTTGCTTGATTTGATCCAATGTGTCAACCGTTGCGTGCGGCCCTGTGTAGTTTTCGAATACGATCGTCTGATTCACGGAACGGATTTCGTCCTCGTCAACGCCGATTGCGAAAATCGAAGTCGCGGCGAAGAACGCCGCAGCCATTGCGATTGAAATCTTTCTCATATTTCCCTCAATTTGTTTTGATAAATCACATTTGTGATTCTCACGAAAGTGATTGAAATATTATATCATTATAGATTGATTTCTGCAAGTTTTTCATAGACTTTTCTCGCGCTTTTTTTTGTGGACTGGCTGTATTGAGGAAGGAACAAATTCGATATGATCGCGCGTCCTTTTTTGTAAAGGGCTGGACGACCCATAAAGCGGCATATTGAATATAGGCTTTCGCAACATTCTGCGATGAGTTTTTCCTGCTTTGGATTTGATTTTTTTATCAGTTGCTCGATTGCGCCGATTATCATAAGGTCGGGATCGTAGCCGAATTCCTGCACGGACTTGAGCGCGGCTCGAAGAACCGTCTCGTCGTTTTCCAAGGCAAGCACTCGCGCAAGAGAATTCGCCGCGTTGCGCGTTCCGAACGAGCCGAGCATCGAGATGGTAGCTATTTGTTCGTCAAGGCTGAATTCTGCGGGCGTTTCTTCCGAAGTGCGAGGCATTGTCGCGCTCAGACTTGTCCTCTGCGTGAAATATTCTTCCATAAGGAATTGCACGTCCTTCCAAAATTTTTTCTCTTCCGAAGCATAGTCTCCTGAAAGAATCGCGTTCTTGCGCGAGATTGTCGGAGCGTCATGCATTCTCGAAAAATCGTTCGGGATTTCGTTGTAGAAAGTTTCGTAGCCCGTCTGCGCAATTCGCATGGAATCAGGTGCGCCGCCCCTGACGATTTTCCAGCCCGTGATTTTCCATGATTTTGAAACAAGGACCGTAATTCCGCTTTGTCCGAAAAGCACGAAATCGAACGAGTCGCGTCCGGAAGTTTTTGGGAAGCGCACGGCTCGGATTTTTTTTCCGGCGATGCTGTAGAGTGCGCCCGATGTCGAATCGGCGACGAAAATTCCGTTCGATGTGTATTCGACATAATTCGCTGACTTGATTTCGGGAATGTCGAACGAGCGAATTGTCCGCGCCGCGCTTGTGTTCACGATGTGGATTTTTGTTCCAGAAGGCGAAGGGCTTGCCGCAGCCACGAGCACTTGTGAGCCGAGATTTTCGAAAATTGTTCCTGTAGAAAGGGCAAGGTTTTTTATAACCCATTTCGATAATACCGAGTGGCTTGCTTTGTCGAACGCGCAGAGTCCGAGCGTTCCGTCCGCGAAAGAAAGGAGCGCGCCGTCTGGCACGGAAAACGTTCCTCGAATTTGATCTGCGAAAACAATTCGCTCGAGCATTTCCCCGAATGGCGAAATCCTTGTCCCGACAGTTTTTCCGTTTTCCAAGGCTTCTGCGAAAATGATCACGCTTCCGTCGTTCAGTTCAACTGGAGGAAGTTCCCGATTCATCGCTGGAATTTTCGCAGTCCACTTTCGGATTCCGTTCGCTCCGAAACACGCCGCCGAATCCGATGCGAAAATGAAGATTCTTCCATCGCGTCCGAAAAGCGGTGCGGTCGCCGCCTGCAATTCTGTTTCCGCTGTCCAAAGCACAACGCCACTTGGATTGAGCAAGGCGAGTTTTTTGTTTTTGAGAGTCACCGCAAGAAAATCGTTTTTTGAAGCTGAGATAAATTTTTCTGGCGCGGAAGGAATCGACTTCTGCCAAAGTACCGTGCCGCTTTCTGAAAACGCCGTTATCATTCGTCCGTCCGTAACGGCTGCCCATCCGTAGGAAGTGCGCACTGGCTCGATAAGTGCGCGCCCGCTTATCACGGAAAGCCATTCGTGCGGAGTTTTTTCCAAGTCAAGGTCGCCCATTATGCTCCGCGATTCTTCCTGCGAATTCGACAAATCCGTTTCGGCAGAAAACGCAATGTTTTTTGAGACAAAAAACAAAACCAAGAAGTATGCTAAAAGTGTATAAAATTTCATAATTATTGCCTAGTTTTTCATACAGATTAAGAAAGTTTCTAGATGGTTCGTCTGCGGATAAAAATCCAAGAGCCACGCTTCCTCAACAATATAACCACTTTGCGCCAATTTTGCAACATCTCGCGCTTGCGTCGCGGCATCGCAGGAAAGGTACGCGATTTTCGGAACGCCGCTTTTGCAAAGCCATTCGCACACTTCCTTTTCCATTCCGCTGCGTGGCGGGTCTGCGAAAACCAAGTCGAACGCGCCGCCTTGCTTCGCCGCAGATTCCGCGTGGTATTTTGCGAACACCGCTCCGCTCACGGCGAAAGTCGAATGCGGAACGCCCGCCATGTTCTGCTCGGCGAAGGCGGCCGCACCCTTGTTGTGCTCGACTATCGTGACGCGCGAAAAATTTTCTACGAGGAAAACTGAAAAAGTTCCGCAGCCCGAATAAAGGTCGAGCGCGTGTTTTCCCGAAAATCCTTGCATGATTTTCGGAATGGCAAGTTCGAGCATTCCTAGATTGGACTGGAAAAATCCCTTCGCGTCGAACACGATTTTCTTTCCGCAGAGACTCACTTCCACGGGATTTTGTGACAAATCTTGCGTCGAGCTTCGCGGCGTGCGGAATTTTTTTCCGCGCAGAATTTTTTCTTTGGAATCGGATTTTTTCGAATTTTTTTCCGAAGGATTTTCTGCAATCGTGAGATTCGGCTCGGCGCGGTCGCTTCCGAAAACCATCGCGCGGCATTTCGGGCGGAGTTCGCTCGGCGTGTTCGCGAGCCAGCCGTTTATTTCGGCGGAAGCGACGGGACATTGTTCTAGCGCGATGACGTTGTTCGTGCCGCGCTCCTGCAATCCGCCTGCAAGGAATTCCATTCGGTTTCTGTAGCCGAGTGGATTTTTCGAAAGGATTTTCACAGGCGGAATTGGCACGGATGCCCGCGCGAAAAGTTCTTCGGCGACGCGCTTTTTCATTTCCAGCTGGAATTCGTAGTCAGCGTGCATCAAGTTGCAGCCGCCGCATTTTTGGTAGAGCGGGCAGGGCGGCACGATTCTTCGCGGAGAAGGCTCAAGGATTTCGACGATTCGCGCTTCGTCCCAGTCGCGGGTCGATTTTATTATTTCGACACGGAGTTTTTCATCCGGAAGGGCGAACGGAACGAACACATTTTTTCCGTCAATTTTTCCAAAAGATTTCCCCCCAAAAGTCATTTTCTGTGTTATAATATTGTGCGTAGCCATCAGGTTATCGTAACATTTTTTGCACGGAGTTTCAATTATGACGACGAACAATTTCTATCAGGTGATGAAGGACGGAACGGAAGTGAGCGTCATGCGGTGGATTCCAGACGGCGAGATAAAAGGTGTCGTCCAGATGAGCCACGGCATGGGAGAGCATGCCGCCCGATATGACAAGATGGGAACGATTTTCGCGGAACACGGATTTGTTTTCTGCGCGCACGACCATCGCGGGCACGGAAGGACCGCGCTCAAGGCGCAGGAATCGGGAAAGGGCGGA
Source organism: uncultured Treponema sp. (assembly GCA_947174385.1). Lineage (GTDB taxonomy): Bacteria > Spirochaetota > Spirochaetia > Treponematales > Treponemataceae > Treponema_D. The sequence goes on along the minus strand of CAMWIU010000057.1, from coordinate 5,819 downwards.
TTCGGGCATCTTGCGGACAAGGACGGATTCAAAAAAGTTGTGAGAGACCTTGAGGAAGTTCTTTTGAGTTTGAAGGCGGATTATCCGAACAAGAAGACATTTTTGATAGGGCACTCGTTCGGCTCTTTCATTTCGCAGGGCTTCATCGAAGAAAGCGGCGATTTGATTGACGGAGTTGTGCTTTGCGGCACGGCAGGCCCACGCATCGCTCTTATGCGCATGGCGAAATTCGTTTTCGGGCTTTCGAAAATTTTCGGAAAGCGTCATCGCTCGAACTTCTGTAAATGGTGCGCGTTCGGCTCGTACAACAAGCGCGTAAAAAATCCCAAGACGGAAATGGACTGGCTTTCCCGCAACGAGTTCAACGTGGAAATGTACAATTCGGACAAATGGTGCGGCACACTCCCGACGGCGGGATTCTTCCACGACCTCGCGAGCGGCCTCTTGCAGATTCACGCGCCGGAAGCGATGAAGCGCATTCCGCAAAAACTTCCGGTTTATTTCATCTACGGCGAGGACGATCCCGTGGGCGACTACGGCAAGACGATCGAGCAGCTCGCTTCCGTCTACAAATCCAACGGAATGGGCGATGTCGAAGTCAAGTCATGGCCGGAGGACAGGCACGAAATCTTCAACGAAGTGGACGGGGATGCCGTCATAGAAGACACGATCAAGTGGCTTGAAAAACATCTTTAAATTGGGTATAATGCAACATCGTGTTAGTTCGCTACGGAAAAGACAAGAACGGCCAGCCCGTAAAAAAGGCGGTCGTCTACACAAAAGACGAGCATCGGATTCCAATTGAAAAGATAGACTCTGACGCAATTCGCATAATAGAACGACTCAAGGAAAACGGCCACTCGGCATATTTGGTCGGAGGGGCGGTGCGCGACCTTTTGGTCGGGAACACGCCGAAAGATTTCGACATCGTGACCGACGCGACGCCCTCAAGGATAAGGCGGATTTTCCGCGCGGCGAGGATCATCGGCCGACGCTTCCGCCTTGTCCACGTCGTTTTCGGCCCGAAGATTTTCGAAGTGAGCACGTTCCGTTCGATTGTCGAAGGCTCGGTGGGAAACGACTTCGGCACGATGGACGAGGACGTGATGAGGCGCGACTTCACGCTAAACGCGCTGTACTACGATCCGATTCAGGAGCATGTGATAGACTACGTGGGAGGCGTTCGCGACATAAGGAAGGGCGTGATTCGCCCGGTGATTCCTTTGGACAGGATATTCGTGGAAGATCCCGTGAGGATGCTTCGCGCCGTAAAATATTCCGCCACCACGCATTGCGCGATGCAGTGGCAGCTCAGGCACAGGATAAAAAAGAGCGCGAGCCTCCTTTCCCCGATTTCGCCGAGCCGCCTCACCGAAGAAATTTTCAAGATCATAAATTCGGGGCACGCTTTCGACATCGTGAGCGAGGCTTTGGACGTTGAAATCTATATGTACCTACAGCCGGCGGCCACAGACCTCATTTTGAGCGACAGGGAATTCGAAAAGAATTACCTTGCGAACCTTAAAAGGCTCGACGCGCTCAACACCGTGGAAAGGGAAGCGCGGCTCGGAAAAAAGCTTTTGTTCCTTGTAAAGGATTTCATTCTTTCTCTCACGGACTGGCAGAAGGAAATCGCGGAAAACAGCGCGGCGGGCGAGCTCTACGAAAAAACTTGGAACGAAGTGCGCCGCTTCGTGCTTCCGATGAATCCTCCGAGAGTGGAACTTGAATACGCGATAAGAAGCGCGCTTCGGGAAATCGGAGTCAACATCCGCATTCCAAAACCGCCGCGCCCCGAAAGCGGAGAGGTGAACGCCGCGCCGAAAAGACGAAGGCGCAGGCGGAGAAAGCCCGCCCCGAAAAGCGATGCTTCCGAATGATTCTTTTCATTTTTTTTGCATCGTGATCTTATCGATTATTATGCTCACTTCCTCGATTAGAATTCCAGTGTACTTTTCGATGTTCTCGATTATGTACTGCTGGAGTTTGTAGACTTCGCCCGTGAGCTGCCTTCCGAACGGAACGTCCACTGTGATGACGATGCGGTAGCCGCGCGAATTCGTCTTGATCGTGATTTTTCGCACACGGATGTTCTCGTCGAACTCCTGAACGCAATGCATAGTCATCTGCGTGAGCGCGGCCTCGGAAATCGCCACGCGGCCTTTTTTCGAGAATTCGGGCGTCACCACTGACTTTTCGAAAACTTCCTTTTTGCCGCCACGGAAGATTTTTGAAAGCGGGCCGCCTTTCCTGAAAAACACTTTTATCGAATCGTTGAAAATGTGCGAATAATTGCGCTTTATCTCGATCGCTGGCACGGGAATTACATGCTTTCCCTCGATTTGCCGCGAGCGAATCGCCTTGTCGATTTCCTCGCGCGTGGCGATGTCCTCGATCTTTATCACGGTGGAAGGCGCGGGCAGGGAAAGGCGAGAGGCGATTTTCGAAACCATTTTTTCCGAAGTGCCGATGAGAAGGATTTTCTTGAATTTCATTTCGCGGATTTTTCCGGCGATTTCGTCGCGGTGCTCCTTGTCGTCGAACACTGCCACGCGAACCGCGCCCATGTATGTCTTTTCGGTCTTCGCGGAGCGGCCTCCAAGAATCTTGTCGTCCTGAATCAAAAGCCCGTCGTCGATTATCGCTTCGATTCCATATTTTTGCGCGAGAAGCTTCGCCTTGAAGCTTTTTCCGGTGCCGCTTTCTCCCACGAGCGCGTAGACAGAGACGGTTTTGAATTTATTCAAAAAATTGGCTAATGGCATAAACGTCAATCCAGGAAAGTTACTTCTCCGCTTTCGATATGGTAGATCGCGCCGCGAACTTCAAGCAAGCCTTTTTCCACAAGTTCTTTCAGGCTTTCCTTAATGACGGACACGCTCCTTTGCACGTTGAGGCAACATGCTTTATACGCGTCTTTTTCTGCGCCAATGGCTTTTTTGATTTCATCGGTTATGTAGTGGACGAAGCCTCCGGGATTTCCGCTGAGCGCAGCGCCCACTGCGCCGCAATTTGTGTGTCCGAGGACGAGCGCGAGTTTTGTGCCGAGATGTTCAGCCGCATATTCCACGCTTCCGATTTGGTGCGAATCCATCACGTTTCCAGCCACGCGAATCGTGAAAATCTCTCCGATTCCCGCGGAAAATATTCCTTCCGGAATCACCCTCGAATCCGAGCAAGTTACGACGATTGCGTATGGAATTTGCCCTTTTTCGAAAGTGCTCCGCCTGATTTGCGGTGAAATGTCTCCTGGATTCGTCGCGGCTGCTAGGTAGCGATTGTTTCCTTCTTTGAGTTTCGCGAGCGCATCCGCCGCAGAAAGGGTTTTGCCTTCCATGTTTTCCTCCGTAATTCTTGCCCTGCGTTTTGCGTCCGCAATGTCGAACACGCCGCGCCTTTTCAGTATAAGGCAAATCCGATTTTAAAGCAAGCAGATTTTCGTGTGGGAAGCGAATATGGCGAAAAATCGTGCGCCGCCGAAAGACGGGAGCATTGCATGCAGAGCGCAAAATGGAGCGAAAGATTTTTTTTCCCGCACAAAGTCCAAAGTTGGAATTCAAAAAAATCAGGCAGATGGCGTAGAATTTATGTTAAATTGAATATTTTATAATACAATTTGTGATAAAAAGTGCTCATTTTATTATATTTTCGAGATGCTGTTTTTTGAGAATTTTCTCGGGATTTCCGAATCCCTTGGCGATTGCGGCGCGGAATTCTTCGTGGAGGCTTGCGCACAGTTTTGGAGGAATGCCGAGATTGTTTTCGGGGAAAGTCATCTCGAGGGCGTGCAGAAAGAAATTTCCCGTGCTTTTTGCTTTTGCGCCCTGACTGGATTCTTCGGCATGTTCCGCCGCGCCGCCATTTCCTCCGTGCGCCGTGTCGCCTGCGAGCGGATGTCCGTGCGTTTCGGAATGAATGCGGATTTGATGCTTTCGGCCTGTTGAGATTTCGTATTGCGCGAGCGTCGCTTTGCGTCCGAAAATTTCTCCGTATGCAAGGGGAGTGGCTTTTGTCCGCGCTTCTTTTCCGTCGATTTTTTCAAGCCATTCTTCTTCGTGCGCGAGCGTTCCTTCCGCGATTCCGATGTAGATTTTCTTTATGGAATGCGACTTGATTTCTTCGCTGAACCATTGCGCTCCCGCGAGGGATTTTGAGAACGCGATTATTCCGGTCGTTCCTTTGTCGAGACGGTGAAGGGGGCCTGGGCGGAACGATATGGATTTTTCGGGCGAATTTTTTTCAAGTGATTGGCTTGCGATTTCGTCCGAATTGGAATGAAAATGATGAAAACATTGCGGGGATTCGAGCAGAATTTGCGCGAGCGAGTTTTCGCCGTGGACTGGAATTCCCTTCGGCTTGTTCACGAAAAGGAGGTGGCGGTTTTGGAATATCACTTGGATCTTTTCGGACGGATTTTTTTTCGCCGTGTCTGATTCTCCGTTTCGCTCCGATGACGCGCCATCAAAATGCTCTCGCTCGTCTTGAATTAAGAATGCCGCCACCGAAAGCGTTTCGCCCTCGCGCGTGATTTCTCCGGGCGACACCTTGCGTCCTTCAAGTTTTACAAGTCCTTTTCGGATGGCGGAATATATTTGCCCATGCGTCCTGTGCGGAAGAAGCCTGAGCGCAAGGCGATCCAATCTGCGCCCAGCGTCGTTTTCTCCCAGCGTGAATTCTTTCCATTCCATGAGGACATTTTACAGCGAATCGCGCGAAAATTCCAGTGGTTTTGCGCGGAAGTTCAGGGCGGGCGAGGTTTGGAAAATTTTTGTGCATACGGGCGCGAAGATTTTTGTGCGCACGGAATTTTTTTTGCGAATTGCATTTTTGCAATCTTGCCGTGCTCGTCCGCATTGTTTTTTTTTCATTGATATCGTCATCAAATTGCCTTTTGCTACTAGACAAAAGTTTGAGAGTGAGTAAAATAGTATCGTGCTTTATGTCGTAAAATCTCAGCTTCTCGAACTGTTCTCAAATCCTGTGTTTCAGGCATGCATTTTCAGCTGGTTTTGTGCGCAGTTCATCAAGACGATAATAAGCCTTTTCTCAGGAAAGATTCACAGCGTGAAAGGGCTTTTCGAATCGCTTGTGTGGCGGACTGGAGGATTTCCTTCAAGCCATTCTTCGCTCGTAGCAACCCTCGCTACGTGCGTGGCGTTCCGCTCTGGGATTTCGAGCGATGTGTTCATGCTTTCATTCTGCTTTTTGATGGTTACGGTTCGGGACGCGCTCGGAGTGAGACGCGCCAGCGGGATTCAGGCAAGGAGGCTTAATGAACTTGGCATGGAACTTCAGGAAAAGGGTGTTACGAATTACAGGCCTGTGAAGGAAGTCATGGGGCACAGTCCGATGGAAGTGATTTTCGGCGTGATTTTTGGTTTTTTCATTGGGCTTGGGTTCGCTGTGCTTTAGTCGGTGGGTTTTGTGATGGTCGAGTTTGTGAAAAGATATTTTGCACCTGCTTTTGTCGCGCTGTTCGTGACGGTTTTGTTCGTGATTCTGCGGACGCATCCTTCGTACAAGTTGTGGAAGGGGTACACAGTCTTGAGCGTTCCTTACGATTCGGACGACAAGGCGGTTTCGAACGCTCTTTTGGAAGCGGGCTGCTCTGACGTGATTTCGCTTTCTGCTCAGCGCGGCGGCGCGGATTCTGCGCTTGAATCGATTCTTTTGCAGGACGTGCACGGCGTTGATTCTTACGAAAAAGGAAAGTCGCTTTATTTTTTCGACAAAGACGGAAAGGCGAGACTTTATTATGTTCCTGACGCGCACAAGGATGACCTTAAGGCGGCGACGGAATTGCTCGAACGCAACTACAG
>CAMWIU010000056.1 GCA_947174385.1 uncultured Treponema sp. | reverse complement strand
CCGTAAAACTTTGCGCGCAAATCGTCGTCATCATTTTGAATTACGTCATCAGCAAATTGTTTGTTTTCAGGAAGAAGTGAAGTTTTGTTGCGGAATGAAATTTTTCACATACAAATGAAATTGAATTTTTTTGTATGTGAAAATTATTATGTGACTCAATTAGTATTGTTCGTATTTTAACTCAAGTTTGTCATTGGTTTTCGTAAAATAAACTCTGCCGATCTTTTGATTGTTTCCATTTGCAATATAGAAATAAGCAGTGCTGGACAATGTTTGTCCTTCATAAATTTCAATGCGCAAGCTTGAGCCAATTATGCTAAATTCTCCAGCAACATTTTCGCTTTGTGATTTTATCCAGCCATTGTAAGTTATATAACCTTTTGTATAATATTCAGGATACAAATCAGAATCATACATTTTGTATCCGGAGTTAGAACCTGTGAGTGTCGCATGAAGAACTGTGGACCCCCCCCATCATTGCTGCATGCCACAAAGCAAGCCAAGCCCAATACCAATGCGGTCAGAGCCGCGCCAAATTTCAGAAACTTTTTCATAAGTTCCTCCTTTAAATTTTTTTGCCAATGTTTTTACCACATTGACACTTATAGTTTATTATTTTACCCAAATGATACAAAATTGTCAATAACTATTATTTATATAAAATAAAAAATACCAATATATTATTTGGGTGAAATGAATAACTTACAAAAATGCCTTGCCGCCAACATGAAAAAATATCGCAAATTGCGGGGCTTCTCCCAGGAAAAACTCGCGGAGCAAGCGGGCGCGTCGGCGAATTATATCGCGCTCATAGAAAGCGGGAAGAATTTTCCGTCGCTGCCGATGATTTGCCAAATCGCCGCCGCACTCGAAATTGACGAGCTTGAGCTTTTCAATGTGGCAGGAATCAAATACGAGAATTTTCAAAAAATGCACAAGGAACTTTCGTGCGACATTTTGCATGCAATCGACAAATATTTCGAAAGGTTGGATTGAATTTTTAAGCGCAGTCGATTGAAAATCAGATTTACAAAAATCAAAATATGCGCTATACTGCAACAGGAGATTGTGCTATGCCTACGGTATTCATAGATGGTCGCTATCGATTTTATTTCTTTTCGCGGGAAGAAAACCGCAGGCATGTTCATGTGTCGTCGTCTGACGGCGAGGCGAAAATATGGCTTGAGCCGGAAATCGAAGTGGCAAGGGTCGTCAATCTTTCCGCACAGGAAGTGAGAAAAATCCTTGAAATCATCAGGAACAGGCAGGGGGAAATAAATGACTTTTGGAACAGACATTTCAAGTAAGCCGCGCGCTGCGGAGGTCACGAACATTTCGCCGTTCGGGATTTGGCTTTTGGCGGCGGACGGGCAGGAATATTTTGTGCCGTACAGCGAATATCCTGTTTTTGAATCCGCCGCCATAAAGGACATCGCCGACGTTCAGACGGACATCCTCGGAAACATGCACTGGAGCGCGCTTGACGTGGACATTGAATTGGACGCGCTCTGCCGTCCGCAGGAATTTCCGTTGTCTTTTCACTGCTGAAAAATCGAGTTTTTGCATTCATCGCATCAAAATATTTTCCACATTTTTTCGTTTTCCCACTTGACAATTTTTTCGAAAAAATATATAACTATCTCATCACTTCAAAGGCGATGTGAACAGTTTTCTTTTTCAAGAGAATTGTCCACATCGCCTTTTTGTTTTGTGCGCGTGTCGCGGCAACTTGCTTGATGCGCGTTAGAAAAAGTTGCGATTTTGAAAAATCGCTCCCGACTTTTATTTAGGAGATAAGCAAAAAGTGCCGCTGAAATCGCGCGTCACTTTTTGCTTGACAAGTTCGAGCGTTCGCCCGAACTTGCATATTTTAATTGTGCGCGTCGCGACAAGTCGCTTGCGCGCACGCTAAAAAGCCAGTCGCGATTTTGAAAAATCGCTCCCGACTTTTTATAGGAGAAGTTATGGCTACAACAAATGTTCCCGAGCTTTTTGGTTCGATGGTTTTCAATCAAAAGACGATGAAGGAAAGGCTTCCGAAGGAAACTTTCAGGGCGCTCAAAAAGACGATTGACAATGGCGAGCCTCTTGATTTGAACGTTGCGAATCAGGTGGCGCACGCGATGAAGGAATGGGCGATCGAGCGCGGCGCGACCCACTTCACGCATTGGTTTCAGCCGCTCACAGGAATCACGGCGGAAAAGCACGACAGTTTCATCACGCCGCAGGACGACGGCACTGTGATAATGTCGTTCAGCGGAAAGGAGCTTGTTCGCGGCGAGCCTGACGCTTCGTCATTTCCTTCGGGAGGCGGACGTGCGACTTTCGAGGCGCGCGGCTACACGGTTTGGGATCCCACTTCGTATCCGTTCGTGAAGGAACACACGCTTTGCATTCCCACGGCGTTCTGTTCTTACAACGGCGAGGCGTTGGACAAAAAAGCGCCGCTCTTGCGTTCGATGGAAGCTCTCAACGTTCAGGCTTTGCGAATCTTGCGGCTTTTCGGAAACACGAGCGCGACTCATGTGGCGACCACTGTCGGCTCGGAGCAGGAATATTTCATCGTGAGCGAAAAACTCTACAATCAGCGCAAGGATTTGCGGATGGCAGGGCGCACGCTTTTTGGTGCGAAGCCTTCGAAAGGTCAGGAAATGGACGACCAGTATTTCGCCGCGCTCAATCCGAAGATTGTCGAATATATGGAAGATTTGAACGAGACGCTTTGGAAATACGGAATCCTCGCGAAGACCGAGCACAACGAAGTCGCGCCCGCGCAGCATGAGATGGCTCCAATTTTCAGCACGACGAATTTGGCGACCGACCAGAATCAGCTTACGATGGAAGTGATGAAAAAAGTCGCGCGCCGTCATGGGCTTGTCTGCTTGCTTCACGAAAAGCCGTTCGCGGGATTGAACGGAAGCGGCAAGCACAACAACTGGTCGATGAGCACGAACGAAGGCGAAAACCTTCTTGAGCCTGGCGACACTCCCGGAAAGAATTTGCAGTTCCTTTTGTTCCTCGCCGCTTTGATCAAGGCGGTTGATGAGAATCAGGATTTGCTCCGCATAAGCATCGCGAGCGCGGGTAACGACCATCGACTTGGCGCGAACGAAGCGCCGCCCGCGATTATTTCGATGTATGTGGGCGACGAGCTGCTCGACGTTTTGCAGGCGATCAAGGACGGAACTCCGCTCAAGAGCGCGGCAAAGCAGAACATGAAAATCGGCGTGGACGTGCTTCCCGCGATTCCGAAGGATTCCACCGACCGCAACAGGACTTCGCCGTTTGCTTTCACCGGAAACAAATTCGAATTCCGTTCGGTTGGATCGAGCCTTTCGATTGCCGGCCCGAACACCGCGCTCGACGCGATTGTCGCGAACACGCTCAAGGGTTTTGCGGACGAGCTTGAAAAGTCGAAGAATTTTGAAAGCGATGTCGCCGCTTTGATAAAGCGCGAGATCACGGCGCACTGGCGAATCATTTTCAACGGAAACGGCTACGATTCAAGCTGGGTTTCCGAGGCGGAAAGGCGCGGCTTGCTCAACCTCCGCACTTTGCCCGACGCGATGACGCATTATCTCGACGCGAAGAACATAAAGCTTTACACCGAGATGGGCGTTTACACGGAAGACGAAATGCGCGAGCACTACGAAATCAAGCTTGAGAAATATTGCCAGGTGCTCAACATCGAAGTCGAGACGATGCTTGAAATGATCAACAAGGATATTCTGCCGGCGGCGTTCAAGTACATCCACGAGCTTACCAAAACCGCTTCCGCGATAAAGGCGATGGGCGGCGCGGGAAGCGCGCAAAGCAAGCTGGCTTTGAAGCTGGACGGGCTTGCGGCTTCGCTCGAAGAAAAGGCGGAAGTGCTTTGCAAGGCGCACATCGCCGCGAAGGATTCGGACGATGCGATGGTTGTGGCGCGTTCTTACGTCGAAAGCGTCGTTCCTGCGATGGCGCAGGCGCGCGCGGTGGCCGACGAAATCGAGCCGCTTCTCGGCGAGGAATACAAGCCGTATCCTTGCTATGAAGATTTGTTGTTCCGAGTTTAAGTAGAGCATAAAATTTATTTTGCGCAACGAGGCGCGGTTCTTTTGACGGAATCTTTCTGTCCAGAGAATCGCGCCTTTTTTGTTTTGGAAATTCTCGAAAGGGAAAATTATAAAAACGGAGGCTTCTATGATAGAAGAAGTAAGTTCAATGGTTTTCGGCGTTTGGTTTTTGATCGGCGCCGCGTTGGTTTTCTGGATGCAAGCCGGATTTGCGATGGTGGAGACTGGATTCACTCGCGCGAAAAATACCGGCAACATCATCATGAAAAACCTGATGGATTTTTGCATTGGCACGGTGATGTTCTGCCTTGTGGGATTCGGACTTTTGCTGGGCGAAGATTTGCTCGGCATAATCGGAAAGCCCGGCTTCGACTTGTTCACCGACTATGCGAATTTTGATTTCAGCGGATTCGTGTTCAACTTGGTTTTCTGCGCCACGACCGCGACGATCGTTTCCGGGGCGATGGCGGAGCGCACGAAATTTCTTTCGTACTGCGTCTATTCCGCGGTGATTTCCGCCGTGATTTATCCGATCGAAGCGCACTGGACTTGGGGAGGCGGCTGGCTTTCCGAAATGGGCTTCCACGATTTCGCAGGTTCGAACTGCATTCACATGGTTGGCGGAATCGCGGCTTTGATTGGAGCGGCGTGTTTGGGACCGCGCATCGGAAAGTACACGAAGAATCCCGACGGCTCTATCAAAGTCCATGCTTTTCCCGGACACAACTTGCCGCTTGGCGCGCTCGGCGTTTTCATTTTGTGGTTGGGCTGGTACGGATTCAACGGTGCTGCCGCGACGAGCGTTTCTCAGCTCGGCTCGATTTTTTTGACGACGACAATTGCGCCCGCTTTGGCAACTGTCACTTGCATGATTTTCACTTGGGTCAAATACAAAAAGCCTGATGTTACGATGTGCCTCAACGCTTCGCTTGCGGGGCTTGTCGCGATCACGGCTTCTTGCGATGTGACTGATTGCGCGGGCGCGGCGGTCATCGGTGTCGTTGCTGGATTGCTCGTCGTGTTCGGAGTTTGGTTTGTGGACAACAAGCTTCACGTTGACGATCCTGTAGGAGCTGTCGCCGTCCACATGATGAACGGAATTTGGGGAACGATTGCCGTGGGACTTTTCGCCACGGATTCTGCTCCTGAATTCGCCTTGGCGCAAAAAGGCTTGTTCTATGGCGGCGGCGCGAAATTGCTTGGAATTCAATTTGTGGGAATGTTCTCCACGATCGCTTGGACCGCCGTTATGACTACGATTACATTTTTGGTAATCAAAAAAATCATCGGGCTTCGAGTGAGCGCGGAAGAAGAAATTCTCGGCCTCGACAAAACCGAGCACGGACTTTCTTCGGGCTACGGCGACTTCAATACGATTCTTCATTCGGAATTCGGCGAAATTGAAGGAACTGTCACTCAAGAAATTTCGCAGGCTGTTCCTGTCACGAAAATCACGACGGGCGAACATGCCGACGCGAAATTCACGAAGATTGTGATTGTCACGCGGCAGAACAAATTCAACGATTTGAAAACCGCGATGAACAAAATCGGCGTTACCGGAATGACAGTCGCGAATGTGATGGGTTGCGGAATGCAAATGGGCGCGTCCGAATATTATCGCGGCGTTCCGCTCGACATTCAGGTTTTGCCGAAAATCAAAGTCGAAGTTGTCGTGGCGAAAGTTCCCGTGCGTGAAGTGATTGACGCGGCGAAAAAGGCGCTTTACACAGGACACATCGGCGACGGAAAAATTTTCGTCTACCCTGTGGAAAACGTGATAAAAGTGCGCACCGGCGAAGAAGGATACGACGCGCTGCAAAACGACGACTAGAATTTTTTGCAAGGAAATATAAATTTGAAATCCGCCCGAAACAAGGGCGGATTTTGAGTATTTAAATCGTGAATTCTGCGTTCAGTGTTTTTCGAAATAAAATATTTACAAAAAGAATTTTTTGTGATAAAATGTCATTGATATGGACTTGAAGAATTTTTATCAAAAAGTTGGCGGAAGCTACGAAGAAATCAGGTCGCGTTTGCCAACTGACAAGCTTGTGGAAAAATTTATATTGATGTTTCCAAAAGAGCCGTGTTTCGAAAATTTAAAAGTCGGTATGGAAAATCAGGATTGGAAAGCCGCCTTTGCCGCTTGCCACACACTCAAGGGCGTGGCGGCAAATCTCGCGCTCACGAAGCTTCACAATTCCACGGAAGTGCTCACGGAAGATTTGCGCAGCGGAACTCCCGCGCCAAACGCGCAGCAGGATTTTGAACAAGTGAAAAAAGATTTTGAAAATGTTATCGCCGCAATAAATGAAGGAGTCGCGCAATGATTGACAAAAATGACTCGCCGCTTGAAATATTGGAAACTTCTCACGCCAAGGACACGGTTCTCATCATCGAGGATGACGAGATAAATCGCGGAATTTTGGGCGCGTTTTTGGAAGAGAAATTCGATTTGCTTGAAGCCGAAAACGGCAAAGTCGGTATGGATGTCCTTTCTGTGAATTACAAAAAAGTTTCGGTAATTTTGTTGGACATTTTGATGCCTGTTATGGACGGCTACGATTTTCTTCAAAAGATGAGCCAGGAAAAGCGATTCAAATCGATTCCTGTAATCATTCTCACGGCGAACAACGCGGATTCCGACCAAATCCGCGCGCTCAAACTCGGCGCGTCGGATTTTATTTCCAAGCCTTACAATCCGAACATCATTGTAAACAGAATTGAAGCGATGATTCGCCTGCGACGTTCGTTTGAAATGCTTTCGGCGGCCGTTTGGGACAATCTCACGGGCGTTTATTCAAGCCAATTCTTTTTTGCGCGCGCCGATCAGATTTTGAAAAATCATCCCAATATTGAATACGATTTCATTTGCACGAACATCGAGTCGTTCAAAATAATGAACTCGCGCCACGGAAGAAAAACTGGCGACAAACTTTTGCAAGAAGTTGCCGGCGTATTCAAAAGCGTTTTGCAAAAGCACGAAATTTGCGGCAGGATAAGTGCCGACCGTTTCGCGATTTTGCTTCAACATCGCGAATGTGATTTTTACAAAAACATTGAAAATGAAATTGCAAAAAAATTCAAAAAAGAAATGGCGGATTCGCTGGTGCTGAAATTCGGCATTTGCGAAAAGCCAAATCATGAAGATGCAATTTCGTCGATATACGACAACGCGATGCTCGCGCTCAATTCCATTGCAAAACAATACGGCGAGACAATCTGCTATTTTAATCAAGAATTGCAAAAAAAGGCGCAGGCCGAACAAGATGTCATCGACAACATGGAAGAGGCTTTGGAGGCGAATGAATTCGTCGTTTTCTACCAGCCCAAGCATGGCATAAAAGAAAACAGGACGATGGGCGCAGAAGCACTTGTTCGCTGGAACAGCAAAAAATTCGGCTTTATGAGTCCTGGCCTTTTCATCCCGATTTTCGAGCAGAACGGCTTCATCACCAAATTGGATTATTACATTTGGGAAAATGTTTGCAAGATGCTTCACGAGCGGCTAGAAAAAAACGCGCTGGTTGTTCCGGTCTCGGTGAACATTTCTCGAAGCGATTTTGACATGGCGGACTTGGATCAAAAAATCATCGCGCTTGCCGACAAGTACAAAGTGCCTCACAATTTGCTTCACCTTGAATTGACGGAATCCGCATACAACGACAATCCCGAGCAAATTCGAAAAATTGTCGAGTCGCTGCATTCGGCGGGATTCGTGATTGAACTTGATGATTTTGGAACAGGATATTCTTCGTTGAGCGTTTTGACAAAAATGCCCTTCGACATTCTCAAACTTGATATGAGCCTCGTAAGGGAAATCAAAACGCCGGCGGGTCGCAACATTCTTTCATGCATCGTTGATTTGGCGAATCGGTTCAATATGCAAACCGTCGCCGAAGGCTGCGAGGATCAGGAAACGGCGGATGGTCTCGGCGAACTTGGATGCAATTTCATTCAGGGCTACTTTTATTCCAAGCCGCTTCCGCCCAAAGAATTTTTCGAATACATTGAGCTTCACAGGTAGGCGAAAATGGTTTTAAAACTGATTCTTACAATTTTGATAATCGTTCTCATTTCGTTTTTCACGGGATTCAATTTGCAAAACGTCTGCAACATTTGGCTTTTTGGAAAAACTTTTTCAAATGTGCCGGTTTTCATAACCGCGCTCATTTCGTTTGCCGCAGGAATTCTCGCAACGCTTTTGGCAATTTTTTTCGCTCCAAAAAAGCGGCTCACTTCTGAGCAGGCGCGCGCTGAAGCCGAACGCCTCGAACAAAAAGAAAAGAAGAATCTCGAACGCCAGCAAAAGATTCAAAAGAAAATCGAACAGGCGAAAGCGCGGGTGGCAAAGTCCGACGAAAAAAAATCGGGAAAAGATTCTTCTTCAAACGAAAATCTCGGCGAACAAAATTCTGCTTCGGAAAATTCTTCGGAGAAAAAATGAGACGAAGAAATTTTTTTTGCTTTGCCGCCGCTTTAATGCTTTGCGCAAATTTTTCATTCGCGCAAAATTCGGCAAAAGAAATTTCCGAGCGCGCCTTGGAATTCGAAAGCGCGGGCGAATCAATTGTCTATTTGAACAAGATGATTGGGCAAATAAAATCGGCTGCGGAAAAGCGCGCGCTCTTGGCGTTTTTGGCTTCGCTGCAAGAACAGATTTCCGCCTACAAGGATGCCTCGGATTCCTACGCGCAGGCGGCGGGAATCGCGGCTGGCGACGCACAGGGAATGCCCAAAAAGACAAGTCCGCAGCTCGTGCTTGATGCCGTGCGATGCGCGCTTTGTTCGGGCGACAGCGCGACTGCCGAAAAATATTTGAATTCAGCCGTGCGAAATTCGCAGGACGAAAAAATTCAGGCGACGATAAAACTTTACGAAGTTTGGAGCGCGCTTTGCAAGCTTGAGTCCACGGCGCAACTTGAAGAATCCGTTACGATTTTGAAAACTTACGCCGCCCTTCCTTCGATGAAAATCGTGAAGCCGCAAATTCTGCTCACGCTTTGGTACATCACAGGCGAAGCGAGTTACGGAGATTCGTTGAAAAAAGAATTTCCGAAATCTCCCGAAGTCGAAGTGGTGAACGGAAAGATCCAAATGATGCCCGCGCCGTTTTGGTACTTCATGCCGAAAAAAGGAGAAGCCCTCGCGCTTTCCGCGGAATCGGCGGCAGAGTCGCAAAAAATTTCCGTTGAAAAATCCAATGACGAAAATGAAGGCGGCGAAAAGGCGACAAAGCAACAGCTCGGACTTTTCCGCAACAAGGACAACGCGCAGGCACTTTGCGACACGCTCAAGTCGAAAGGTTTTTCGCCTTACATCACGGAAGAAACTCGCGCGAGCGGCACGAAATATTATATTGTCGTGGTGGACGAAAACGCGGCGGGAAACATCGGCCAGCAATTGAGAAGCGCGGGCTTTGAATGCTATACAGTTTTTTAGCGCGTGAATTAAAAGTTTGCTGACGCAGTGAAAATTGACGCGCCATTCGGCTGTGCGAAATTCGCCATTTGCAAAATCGCTTTAATTTGATATAATTCATTTATGGAACTTTACATTGTTCGGCACGGACAAACCGACTGGAACGCAAACGGCTTGCTGCAAGGTCGAAGCGACACGCGCCTCAATCAAAACGGAATTGACGCGGCAAAAAATTTAGGCGAGCAATTGCGCGGCGTTCATTTTGACAAAATTTTTTGCTCGCCGCTTCAACGCGCATTTCAAACCGCTTGCCTTGTTCGCGACGGGCTTGAATCGCAATCGGAAATTCCAATAATAAAAGACGAGCGGCTCATAGAAATTTCTTTCGGGGAGGGGGAGGGGAAGCATTACACCGAATGGATGAACGAAAGCAGCCCGTACCGATATTTTTTCAGCGCGCCGGAAAAATATCCCGTGCCGCCCGGAGGCGAATCTTTCGAAAGCGTTTGTGAACGCACGAAAAATTTTATTCAAACTGAAATCGAAGCTGATTTTCAAAAAAATTCTCGCGTGATGATTGTGGCGCACGGCGCGCTCAACAAAGGCATCATGTGCTACATTCAAAATCACGGAATCAAAGATTACTGGCTCGGAGATTTGCAAAAAAATTGTGGGGCCAGCATTTTTGATTACGATGGAAAAATTTGGACACATTGCAAAAACTAAACTTTTGAAGAATTTCAATTTTTTCAAAAGTTTAATTTCGCCTGCGCCAAGCAAATTATTCAGTAATTTCTATCGCAGAATTTTCTGTGGAATTTTCGTTTTCCGAATTTTCCGCAGGATTTTTTTCAAGAATGTCGGAGGCGGAAAAAGTGAAGTCGCGCCGCAGATTTCCTTGTGTCAAAAAAATTTCTTTTTTGCCTTCAATTTGAACGTAAGCCTGCGAGCCGCTCGTGCTTTCCTTTCCGATGAAAATAGCGCGCAAATCTTTTTCCCCGGATTTCGCACGAACGACGATTGGCGCGTCCAAGCCGTATCGCTCGAGCGCGGCTTCGTCTGCCGAGCGTGCGGCGACTCCCAGCGTTTGCACTTCGGAAAATTTTTCGAGCAAATATTCCGCTTTTTTTGCGTCCGCTTTTTTCTCCGCGCAAAACCATTCGTCGCCATTTTTTTCCAATGAAATTATTTCGCCTGAATTTTCAATCGAAATAAAATCCGCCGTTTCTTTTACCTTGAAATTTTTTTGAGGCGAGCGCAAGCCAAGCAAAATCTGCGCGGCAAAAATCATCGCCAACGCGCCCGCAATGCAAATCAAAATCATTCTTCGCTTTGTCATTTTTTTTCTCCTATAAATTTCGCCCGCGCAATTTCAGCGGACTTCCGCAAATTTTATTTTGTTTCGCGCTCATCGTCCGCATTGTATCGCAGGCGAATTTGGTTTCGGCGAAGCGAGCGCGCACGCCACACGAAAAGTCCGAGCAACGTCACGAGCGCGGCAAGTCCGAATTGATTGAAAAGTTTGAATGCCGTCGCGCTCGCGAGATTTTTTATTTCCAGCAAATTTCGCGCGATGCCCTTTGTGCGCATTTCGCTGAATTCTTCCGAGCCGTTCAAATAGTCGATTGCGTTGCGCATAAAATATGCCATCGGTTCTGTGCCTGATTCGTTGATGAGCTTTCCGGTCGTAACTTGAGCCGAACTCACGAAAATTATTTTCGCGTTTTGGATTCCCTTGGAAATTTTTTCTTGCGTCGTAAGTGCGGCATTTGTTCCAGTTTGTTCGAAATTTTCTTTGCTTGAAACATTTTCATCTTGCTCCGCAGAATTTTTTTCTTCAAGCGGAATTTCTTCGTTCGCGAATGCGCTCGGGAATTTTCCTTCGACAAGCACAGCCAAATTTTGTTCGGCAAATTGCGAGTCGTCGCTGGGCGGAAAAACGTAGCCGGGATATAAAATTATGTTTTCGCTCGCGAGCCAAGATTTTTCGGAAGAATGCGCGAGCATCGTCGTTTTCAAATCAGGATTTTTTTCGGCTTCGCTCAAATCAATCGAGCCGTTTTGCAAGAAAATCATCGCGCTCAAAAATTTCGTAATCGGATTTTTCTGATCGAGCGCGTTTTGCAGGACGAGCGGCGCCCATTCCAGTTTTCGGCTTTCGCCATTTCTTTGATTTTCCTGATAGCAATTTTGGTCGAAAATGTAATTTGCGCCGGGCTTGATTCCGTATGCGTTCAGAATTTTTTGCAAGCCGTTTTGCGGCGCAAGATAGGCGGACGGCGCGTTCGGTCCGTTTTCCGCAGATTCGACGAGCGGATCAAGGCAGAACAAAATGTTGCCGCCTTTCATCACGAATTGGTCGATTTTAAAAAGCTCGCTTTGCGAAAATTCTTCTTTCGAGCCATTGATTACGATGCATTTTATGTTGAGCGGAATTTCTTCTTCCGCCAAATTGATTTGCTGGAAGCTGTAAATGTCGCTCAGCACGTTGCGGAAATTTTCCGAATTCAGCGCGCCGGGATTTCCGTAAGGATTCGCGTAAAGCTCGTTTTCGCCGTGACCTGTGATGTAGCCGATTTGCACGGTTTTCGAAAGCAGGCTTTCGATTGCGTCGGAAATATTTTTCTGAATGTTCTCAAGTCCCAAAAGATGCCAGCCGAAAAAGTCTTGCATCAGGTACAATGGAATCGAAACGAAATTCTCGCCGAGTTCCGCTACGATTCCGAGCGCGACATTTTTTTCGCCGCCGTTCTCATCTTCGTCATCTTGAAACGTTACGAGCTGAACGCCGTATTTTTCGGAAATCTGCTTTGCTTCATCGCTTGAAGGATTTTCGATTTTCAAATTTATTTTGCCGAAAAATTTTTCATTCAAAGAATTCGTCGCATCCGAAACGGTTTGTTCGAGCCGATCCAAATTCGAAATATTGAACTGCGCCAATTCGCTTGCCGGAAAAAGTTTGACTTCAAGGCCTCTGTTTAATTGCGCGAGCGCGTCATTTATGGAAATCATTTTTGACATCGCCGTGGTGAGTCGATATTCAAGTCCCGCAGTCGAATCGATCGGATTGAAAATTTTGATGTCGTCGCCATACGCGATCGCAATTCCCATCCAAACGGCTTTCGCGCTCACTTCCGTCGTCTCGACTTTTTGCACTTGAATTTGATTGATGCCATACGAATGCGCAATGTTTTCATTTTCAGTTTTTTTCATGTCGAAAATTTTGTAGGAAAAATTTTTGTTCGCCGCAGATTTGTATTCGACCAAAATGTCGCGCAAATATTGATCGACGCTGTTGTAGGGCGCGGGCAAGTCGGACGAAAAGAAAACGTTCACGCTCATCGGCTCTTGCAAATTTTTTACGAGTTCTTTGCTGGCAGAAGAAATCGAATACATTTTTCCGCTCGTCAAATCCTTGCGCAAAAAAGCGCGCGCGCCAACCAAATTCGCCAAAACCAAAATCAAAAAGAAAATCGCGCAATCGATTTTTTCATCACGATTTTTTTTCACAGAAATTTTTTGTTGCGTGAGCAAAAGAAAAATCGCGGAAAGCGAAACGAAATAAATTATGTCGCGCGTGTCGGCGATGCCTCGAGAAATTTGCTGGAAGTGCGTGGTGACGGAAAGCCATGAAAAAAATCGCACGAGCGGCGCGGGCAAAAATACCAAAATCATTCCGAAAAGGATTAGCGCGAAACTCAACGCGAGCGCGGTGAAAAACGCTATGATTTGATTTTTTGTGAGCGCGCTTGAAAAAATTCCGATTGCGGAATAAAGCGCGCACAAAAAAAGCGCGCCGAAATATCCGCCGATTATCGGACCGAAATCAACTTTGCCGAAAACGCACGCCGTGACGACGTAAAAGAGAGTCGGCACGAGCATTGCCGCGCTTGTCAAAAACGCTGCCAAAAATTTTCCAAGTATGACTTGCGCGCTTGTGACTGGAAGCGTCATCAAAGTTTCAAAACTTCCGCTTCGCAATTCTTCGCTGAAAAGCCGCATCGTGAGCGCGGGCACGAAAAGCGAAAGCATTATCGGAAGCAGGCTGAAAAAATTCCGCAAGTCGGCGCGGCCGTTTATGAAAAATGTCGAAAAGAAAAATATTCCCGATGCGACCAAAAAAATTACTGTCACTATGTATGCCGCAGGATTTGTGAAAAACGCTGCGAGTTCGCGGCGCATTATTGTGAAGGCTGGATTCGATTTTTTATTTTGCATTTTATTCTCCTTTGGTTTCGTTTTGCGGAGTTATCGTCAGCGCGTGGAAAACGTCTTCGAGCGAATTTTTCTGGACGTTCATTTCGTAGAGCGTCCAGCTGTTTTTCACGGCGAGTTCGAAAATATTTTTTCGGATTTCCTTTCCTTCTTTGACGGAAATTTTCACGCCGCAGAATTTTCGCTCGCCTTTGATTTTTTCCGCTTCGATTTTTTCGATGGAAGAAATGTCGGCGATTTTTTCCAATTCGGATTTTGCTTCCGAAAAATTCGCGCCGCCAAAAACTATGTTCAGCATGATTGAATTTTGGAAATTTTTTCGCAGCTCGTTCGTCGGACTGTCTGCCACCAATTTTCCGTTCGCGATGATGATGACGCGCGGGCAAAGCATTTCCACTTCGCCGAGAATGTGCGTGGAAATTATTACGGTTCGCGTTTTGCCGATTTCCTTGATGAGTGCGCGCACATCTTCGATTTGGTTCGGATCGAGGCCGCTTGTCGGTTCGTCCAAAATCAGGATTTCAGGATCGTTCATCAAAGCGTGCGCAAGTCCGACGCGCTGTCTGTAGCCGCGCGAAAGTTCGGAAATGTTTTTGTGCATCACTTCCTTCAATCCGCAAGTCTTGCAAAGCTCTGGGATTTTTTGCGCGGCATCCGCGCCTTGCATTTGCGCGACGTAATTCAAATAATCTTCCACAATCATGTCGGAGTAGAGCGGCGCGCTTTCCGGCATGTAGCCGATTTTGCGTTTTGCGAAAATCGGATTTTCGGAAATTTCAACGCCGTCAATTTTGATGCTGCCTCCGCTTGTTCCGAGGAAGCCGCAAATCATGCGCATTGTGGTCGTCTTGCCCGCGCCGTTCGGTCCGAGCAAGCCTACGATTTGTCCGGTCGGAATTGAAAAACTGATGTCGTCTACGGCGCGGAATTCTCCGAACTTTTTCGACAAATGAGAAACTTCGATCATTTTTTTTACCTCTTTGTCTGCGATGCAAAAATTCGCAAAATGCCATCGGGGGAGTTACGGGGGCAGTGCCCCCGTAGAGGGGGTAGCGGACAAGGCGGAGACGCGAAGCGGCCTGCCTTGGGAGCGAGGGGGAGACTTCCCCCTCCTGCTTGCGCCAAAACTCGTGGCACTTTATGGTTCTATTCTATAATTTTTTCCCAATGAACGCAATATCCTTTGAACGGCGAATTTTCCGCTGACCATCGCCATTGGAAGTCCGCCTGGCATGCAAAGCCATTGTCCCGCCAAAAAAACATTGTCGATTCCTGCGAGCGTGGTGGGAATGTTGAAAAGATTTTTGCTTTTTTTTGTGACGATGAAACTCATGTAAACGCCGCGATATGCGTTTGTGTAGCGCGTGTAAGTGTATGGCGTCCAAATGTCAAGGACTTTCATTTTTCCTTTCGCGCTGGGAACGCGCTCTTCAAGCAATTTGAGAATGTCGGCGGCGGCCTTTTGTTTTTGCCGATTGTATTCGTCCTTGTCGTTTTTGTAGAGATTTTCCCAATACAAATATTGCTTTTCGTTTTGCAGAATTTTCACTTGGATTAAATTTTTTCCTTGGGGCGCGGAAACTGGATCGAGATTGTAATTTTTCATGTTGAGGCGCGTTCTGTGCTCGCCCGCCAAATCGTATCCAGCGCAATCAAAAAAAGTGCGCCGCCCGATTTCGTCCGTCTTGCCGTCGTATTCGTAAGCCACTTGAAAAGTCGAGCCGAGTTCGTGCGCGACGTTGTCTGCGTAGGCTGCCTTGAGCGCGACGGGCATATATTTTTCGTCCAAAAGTTTTTCGAAAAGAAAATGCGGATCGCAAGTGGGAATGATAAAGTCGCCCGAAACTTTTTGTCCGTTTTCCAAAATGATTGCCGGGCAATGTTCGTTTTGAATTTCGATTTTTTGCACGGGCGAATTCGTGAAAATCTTTCCGCCTTTCGCCTTGTAAATTTCTTCCATTCGTTCGATAAC
>CAMWIU010000055.1 GCA_947174385.1 uncultured Treponema sp. | reverse complement strand
AACGCGGCAGGCTCGTGACGCAGATATTGTCCGTCTTGCTTCCCTTGCCGCAGACGAACGCGCCGTTTCCGCCTTCGGCAAAAACCTGCTTCGCCGATGCCGCAGTCTGCGCGTCAATCCCCCCGCCTTCCGCAAGCGCGTCAATCAAATGCCCGTCGTAAGTTCTGCCATTGGAACTTGCGATGATCATTCCGTCCGGCTCGCACAAATACACATGCGCGGCTTCCCCAAAATACGTCGTCTCAAGCATTTCCTTGAGATATTCTTCCGCAAGATACGCGCCGCGCAAAACTCCGACAATTCGCCCTTCATAACGCAAAGGCGTGTAAAAGCACGCCATCGTTTCGTCAAAAAAATATGAATCAAAAATAATGTCGATTCCGGTTTCGCCCGCCATTCCTTTTTTGAAAAAATCGCGCCCGTTCACATCCTCGGTGCGTCCGTCCGACATATAATCCGTGCCGTCAATGTCGGTGTACCTGACGACATCAAACACGACATTTTCTTCGATTGTTTCAAGCATCTGCGGCGTAACTCGAGGAGCGTTCAAACTTGCGCCGATAAAATATGAATAAGTGCGGATTCTCAAAAGCGCGTTGCTCAGCTCGTCATCAATTTGCGCCGCTTTGATACGCGCGGAATCGGCAGCATAGTTTTTATTGCGATTCACCATGCGCCGCCTGTTCTGCGCCGTGTACCAACAAAACACCAAAACTACCGCGACAAGCAGCGGCAAAACATAAATTATTTCCTGAACAGGTTTGCGCGTCCTGAAGCATTTAGAATTTTTCATAATAGCCTCACGTTGTCAGCACGGGAACGCCACGCACAAATAGGCATAACGCCCGCTTTTTTATTTTAAGAATAATTATAATACAAATGCGCCTGAATTTCAACGGCAAGAAGAGCAAAATTTAAATTCGATTTTTTAACTTTATTCTATGCTTCCCAAATTGTTTATAGTTGTAATTTCCGCGCCCGATGCCAAAAGTTCGTTTATAAGCAAATGAAATTTTTCGTATAAACTTGAGCGTGAAAAATGCCGTTCGCCGCTCGCGCCAATTGGAATCACGAACGGATTGTTTGTGTCGATGTATGTGTAGCCCGCAGCTTTTCCTTCCTCGCGAATTTTTTTGTCCGCCTTGTTCCACGGCGCATGCCAATAAAGAGAAAGCTCTTTTCCAGTACAAGCAAGGAATTCGTCCTCAAGGCGCGCGAGTCCTCTCGCTATGAAAGTCGTATCGTTGTAAACAGCTTTGTCCATCAAATTGATATTGTAGAAAAAAATTGCCGCGCACTCATGTCCGCCTTGCGCTATTTTTTTCGTCTCGCTCGGATAACGTCGTATGAATTCGCCGTTAAAGAAAAATGTGCATTTCAAATTGAACTCATTGCACAACGCCAAAATTGAATCCAAGCCATCGCAATTTTCATTCGCGTCAAAAACAATCGCCACTTTTTTTCCGAAAGAATTCTGCGCGACACTTTGTTCAATCAAAGCGCGCGTCGTGATTTTTCCTGCGAGCGTGCGCACATAAATCGCGTTTTCATAAAAATCATTTTTGCTCTCGCCGCAAAAAATTCTATAATTTTGATTTTGAAGCGCGACGCTTTTTTGCGCCTGATTTTCTTTAAGCCAAGTTCTGTCCTGTTCTGAAAAAATGAACGCGCCTTTTTTTTCATCGCGCAAAACTATTTTTTCGCCGCTCCACCAGGCTTCATTCGCGCTTGAAGCGAACAATTCTTTCACGGAAAAATCTTCAAGCGAAATTTTTTTCACCGAACGAATTCCGCCCACGCACAAATTTTTTTCATCGCACCATGCAAGCGAAATCGCTCTTTCACCTTTGAGCTGACAAACTGGCTTCCACGAAGAAACCTTGTACACAAAAACATTTTCTTCGGACATCAGCGCAACAAAATTATCGTTCGGGCTTCGCGCAAAAAATGAATGCGTGTCGTTCTCAAAAATTTGACGCATCATTTTTCCCGATGAATCCAAAGTGTAAAGCGCGCAACTTTCCACGCCGCTTCCCGAAGTCACGAGTTTTGCACAAAGCGCGACTTGTCCTGTCGCCGTCCAAAACGCATCGAATTTCAGCGCGGACATTCCCTGTTCGAAAAAGGACGCAGAATAAACTGGCTTTAAAAAAATGTCGCCTTCTGGCTCGAGATTTTTTTTGTACCAAGAAATTATTTCGCAATCGCGCACCACAAGAAATTCATTCGCGTTTTTGTTCACAAAAAAAATGTCGAATTTCGCATCGAACTTTTGCGGCAGCCGTCCCAATATTTTTCCAAGCGGAATAAATTGCGAATACAATCCGAAAGAAAAAATTTCATTTTTGCCCACTTGAAAAATTAAGTCGGAAGAAATATAGGTAATAAAATTGCTGTCATTCCAAGTGGCACAATTTATAGTGCCTGCGCAGATTTTTCGAAATTCTTCGCGAATCAAAATTCCTTTGAAAAGTTTTTCGGCATTGCAAAGATACAGTGCGCCATTTTTTTCATAAATAAAATTTTCGCCGTCGGACGACCATTTGGCTGGAACAGTAGAATAGCTCAATTCACATTCTTCTGCGAGAACGATTTTTTTTCCTGTAGCTACTTCAACGATTACAAGGCGGCCTTTAAACAATTCTTTTTTTTCGAAAGAGCAATACCATTTGCCTGTGTTGTTGAACGCAGCGGGAAGAGAAAACGCTTGGCTTTCTTGAAATGATTGCGCGCGCTCCGTCCATTGTAAAACGCCCGAAGAAAAATCATAGACCGCTTGTCCGAATTGATTTTTGATTTGCAACTTGCGCCCAAAATCCAAAGTCTGCATTTGCTCGGGGAAGCAAGTGATTGCTCGAGGAAAAAATTCCGCCTTGCCGTTTTTGATTTTCGTTCGAAAGATTGTAGAAAATTCATTTGCACCGGAAAAATTTTGCTTCAAAGCAAAAAGCGTCTCGTCGCGCTCGTTCAAGTTGAGCGAAGAAAAAGCGATTTTTGAAAAACCGCTTGCCGCAAAGAAAAATGAAATCGTTACGAGAAAAAAATTCCTGCGCAATCGAAAAAAATTCATCTATGCATCTCCGCGCTCAAAATCAAAATGTTCAATTCTTTTTCTAAATCATTCAATTTTTTTTCCATTTCGTCAAGACGTGCCGCGCGTTTTTCGATTCGTTCTTCAACGTTCATTTCTTGAACAGAATCCGCAGCTTCCTTTGCATCGTCGTCGCAAACGCGCGAATGTCCGCACCACGGACAGAAGACGTAATTTTTTTCGACAGTGCGTCCGCAGCCGCCGCAGACACAGATTGCAGTCATTTTCGGAAATTCCATTTTTTACCTCTTTGCAATTTGTTCGTAAAAATCTATTTTCCCAGAAGCGTTTGCGGATCGACGACCTTGCCGTTTTTGTAAACCGTAAAATGCAAGTGCGGTCCAGTCGAATATCCTGTGGAGCCGACAAGCCCGATTTTTTGGTTTTGCGAAACCTGCTCGCCCGCGACGCTGATTCTCTTGGACATGTGTCCATACAAAGTTTGGTAGCCGTTTCCATGGTCGATGATGATGTAGTTGCCGTAAATGCGCGAAACGCCCGAAGCCAAAACTTTTCCGCCCATCGTCGCGTAAATCGGCGTGCCAGTGGGACAAGCCATGTCCATTCCGGGATGATATTGTTTTACGCCCGTAAAAGGATCGGCGCGCCAGCCGCATTTCGAAGTGAGCCGCCATTTCGATTTGAGAGGCGTGGCCCAAGTTTCGCCCATCGCCTTGCGAAGCGCGTCGCGACTGAGCTTTGCGCCGGGAATGAAAATCTTTTGTCCCGCCACAAGTTCCGTAGAATCCAAGTCGTTCGCGTCAAGCAAGTCTTCCCACGCCACCGAATATTTTGCCGAAATGCTTGCAAGCGAATCTCCCTGCGCCACGACATGAAGCAAGCCGTCGCACGAAGGAATGACAAGCTTCTGCCCTGAAAAAACTTGGCGCACGTTTTCGATTTCGTTCACCGCGATAATCGTCGAAATATTTTTCAGCCCGAATCGGCTCGTGATGCCGCCGATCGTTTCGCCTGATTTTACAACGTAATCTTTGTACGTAACTTTGTCCTGAAAAAGCGAGAGCGAAACATCAGAGCCGGCAACATTTCCGTCCGCGTCAACATCATCGCCCGTAGAAAGCGCGAGGCGCGACATCGCCTCCTGCAAAAAGGCCATTTCGTCAATTTTTTCATTTTTGAGAACAAGCGGATTCGTCTTTGTCTGCATCATCGAAAAAGCCTTGTTCACGGCATAAGGCACGAGCGCAATCGTGACGAAAAGCGGCACAGTCCAAAAATATTTTCCCAACTTTTTCAAAATTAAAAGCGGATGAATTTTGGGAAGCGAAACCGCATTTGCCGCGCTGCCGAATTCATACGGGCGCGTTCGTTTTTTAAAATTTCCGAATTTCGGGAAGATGACTTTTGAAAAAAAACTTGCTCGCGTTTTTTTTGCGCGCGACGCGCCAACATAACTTATGATTTCCATATTTAAACTATCGACAAAATTTTATCGTCATATTAGAATATAAAAATAAAATTTATGAGTCGAATTCAAATTGAAAAAAACAAAAAAGATTCTCGAATTTCATTTCGATGCATTGCGCTCGGAATTTTCATCGCCGTGATTTTAAAAACATTCGCATTTGATTTTTTTCGCGTAGAAGGAATTTCAATGTCGCCGAAAATTCAAGACGGTCAAATTATTTTTGTGAACAAATTGGCGTATGGACTTGTGAATCCATTCACTGCGGAAATTTTTTTACGATGGAAAAATCCGCAAGAAGACGATGTGATTTTGTATCTCTACGAAAATTCTTGGGTGGTAAAAAGATGCATCGCAATTGAGGGCGCACCACTAGAATATTTTGGCGATTCAGAGTATAATCTAATTGTGGGAAACAAAAAAATTTCATTGAGTTCGATTCAATTTCACAAAATGCGTTCGAGCGAAAAAATTCCGCAAGGCTTCGTCCTTGCGATTGGCGACAATTACGCGCTTTCTTTTGATTCGCGCAATTACGGTTTTGTTCCCGCAAAAAATGTCATCGGAAAAGTGATAATAAAATGAATAATTTTTTTCCAAAATGGCGCGTCATAACTTTTTCGGTAGTCTCGATTTTGATGGTGCTCGGCTTGCTCGCAAGGTACGCCCGTCTTTCGTTCGCTCCTCAAGAAAAAATCATTCCGAGAAAACCGTCCGTAGAACGCGGCTCGATTGTCGATCGCAATGGAAAGCCACTCGCCGTGGAAACACATTTTTATCACATGGGAATAAATCCGCAGAAAATAAAAAATCCCGAACAATTCGCAAAGGACGTTGGTCCTGCCCTTGGAATGAGCGAGGCGGAAATCCTGGAAACCATTCGCGACGCTTTGGAAAATCGCCGAGCGCGTTTTACCTATCTCAAGAAAAAAATGCCCCTTACAACTTACGAGGAAGTGAAGAAAATCACGGACGAAAAAAAATACAATATGTTCGTCAGCTTCGATAAAATCCCTGGGCGCATTTATCCTGAAAATACGCTCGCGTCGCAGCTGATTGGATTTATGGGCGACGATGGACGCGGACTTGCAGGCATTGAATATTCAATGCAGCGGATTCTTTCGCCTGAACCAAATGTTTTGGAAAATGGAAAAATAGAACAAGGCAAAAATATCTATCTCACAATCGACGCGAATCTTCAATACAAACTCACTCAAATTGCGCGCGCCGCTTTGGAAGAAACGCAGGGCGCAAACTTGATGCTGCTTGCGGCTTACGCCAAAACAGGCGAAATCTTGGCGTATTTGAGTTTGCCAGAAGCAAACCTAAACGAATACACAAGCGCGGGAATTGAAGAAATGATTGATAGACCCGCCATCACTTCTTTTGAGCCTGGCTCAGTTTTCAAAGTTTTCACGATTGCGGCCGCTTACGATGCGGGACTTTTTTCGCAAGACGAAAGTTTTTTGTGCGATGGTGTTTTTGAGAAAGTGATGCCGAGCGGCGAACGACTCAGACTGAACTGTCTTTCGCATCACGGCTACTTGACCGCGCGAGGCGCACTTGAACAATCATGCAATGACGTAACGGCGCAAATCACGGACAGAATGGAAACCTCGGCATTCTTGAACAAATTGCGCGCATTCGGATACGGGCAAAGAACTGGCATTCAATTGCCGAGCGAAAGTCCTGGATTTTTTAAAGACCAGTCGAGCGCGCGTTGGTCGGGTCGTTCAAAGATGACAATTTCAATCGGACAGGAAATCGGCGTAACCGCGCTGCAAGTCATTGAAGCAGCTACAGTTCTTGCCAACGACGGCCATCCGCTGAAACTTTCTGTCATTTCGAAAATCACGGATAATGAAGGCAATGTCGTTTTTCAAAACGAAGTCGAACGAATGCCGGCAGTGATTTCTTCGCAAACCGCTCGCTACATTTTGAGTTGCATGCAAACCGGCGCGGAAAAAGGAATCGGTTGGCGCGCTAATGTCGGCGACATGACAATTGGCGTAAAAACTGGAACAGCGCAAATGGCAGACGCGGAACACGGAGGATACAGCCAAACGGATTTTCTTTCGGATGTACTCGCATTTTTTCCCGCCGAAAATCCCGAAATAATTTTGTACATCGTAATTCAAAAATCGCAAGGAATAAATTTCGCAAGCCGAATTGTCGCGCCTGTAATCAAGGATTCCGCCAACGCCATCATTGATCATTTGGGAATGAGCCGTGGCGATGCCGCATCGCTTGCGCATTCGGGTCGAATTTCAATTCATGGGAAAGCACCTCTCATCCTCGGAAAAACTTTGCCCGATTTGACAGGGCTTTCAAAGCGCGAACTTCTTCCGCTTTTGAACCGCAAAGATTTGAACGTGAACATAAGAGGAAGCGGCTGGGTAACGCGGCAATCTCCGCCGGCAGGAACTCCGATTACGGAAGGCATGCAAATTGACCTCGATTTGGAATAAAAACATTTCGCTTTTCAAAAATCGATTTCCCGCGCTCTACGAAATGCTCTCGCCGCAAATTCCAAAATTCTTTTTCGAAGCAAAAGAACGCGGCGCGATTTCCAAAGATTCATTTTTGAAAATCTTGAACGAACAATTTGCATTTTACGAATTTTTTTTCGCAAAAAACGGAGCGTTCACCGCAAGCGAAAATTCTTTGGCGATCCATTCCGCGTACAATCCGCAGCGCGAAGCCGAACAAACGGCGGAAAAAAATAAAAGTTCGCAAAAAGAAATTTTTATTTTCGCGGGAATCGGGCTTGGATATTTGCCGCAGGCGTTCGCGAAAAAATCTCCGCAAAGCACTTTCGTGATTTTGGAACCCGACGCGCCGCAT
The DNA here is from genome assembly GCA_947174385.1 of uncultured Treponema sp. GTDB lineage: Bacteria > Spirochaetota > Spirochaetia > Treponematales > Treponemataceae > Treponema_D. The sequence continues at coordinate 8,355 of CAMWIU010000055.1, read as the reverse complement.
TTTTTTGCAGCCCTCGCCTGCCTCGACTTTTCGGAAATCTTTAAAATCGAAAAACTTTTTTTCATAATCGGCGCGAGCGCGGAACAAGCGACGGCTATTGTGGAAAACGCAGGCGGCTTTGAAAACGCGCAAGTTTTTCTTACGAACGCGCAAGCCTTTCACGCAAAAAAATATTTCGAAAAATTTTTCTCGATTGAAAATCAAAACGCGCAGAAATTGCAGGCAAACACGAACACGCTCGAACGATTCGGAATGCTTTGGCTAAAAAACAGCGCGCGCAATTTGCAGGAAATGCAGAGGCTTTGCGGCGCGAATATTTTTTTTGGCGAAGCGAAATCCACCGAAAAAAATTCTTCGATGCCTTCGGTGATTCTTGCGGCAGGCCCGACATTACAAAACATTTTGCCGCACCTCGCGCAAATAAAAGAACGCGCGATTTTGATTGCGCTCGACACTTCGCTCCGCGCGATTTTGCGAGCGGGAATCGAGCCTGATTTCATCGTTTTGACCGACCCGCAATTTTGGGCGGCGCAACACATCGCAGGACTTTCTTCCACCTCCTCGATTTTGATTTTGGAAAGCGCGGTCTATCCGAGCGCGTTCCGATTCAAATGCCGGAAAAAAATTTTGATTTCGTCGCTTTTTCCGCTTGGCAAATTCATCGAATCAAATCTCGGAAAAAAAGGCGAGTTTTCTTCGGGCGGCTCGGTCGCCACGACTGCTTGGGAATTCGCGCGCGCGATTGGAAGCGAAAAAATTTTCTTTGCCGGATTGGATTTAGGATTTCCGCAAAAAAAAACGCACATCAAAGGAAGTACGTTCGAAGAGGCCGCGCACGCTTTTTCCACGCGAATTTCTTGCGCCGAAAACGCGCTTTGCAAAATTTTGTTTTCCGCCAAAAATAAAATCGCGCGCGACTACGACAGAAAAAAAATCATCACGGACGAACGAATGATGCTTTTTGCGAATTGGTTTGAAAATAAAATCGCGGCTATTTCGCAGGAAAAAAATCACGCGCGCACTTTCACTTTTTCAAGGGAGGGGCTTTTTATAAACGGAATCGATTTTTTTGCGCTGGAAGAATTTCTTTTTCTGCCAAAAATCACGGAGCAAAAAAAAGAATTTTTTGAGCGCGCGCTGAAAAAAAATTCCGCATACGAGAAAAACAAATTCGATGCCGTCCTTGAAAATTTGAAAAAGCAATTTGAAGAACTGAAAAAAAATTCCGAACGCGCGAAAACGATTTGCAACGACATTCTCTGCGGCGATCCTCGCGCGAAAAATTTGCTTTTGGAACTCGATTCGCTTGACAGGGAAATTTTGTCGAGCGACGCGAAAAATGTCGCCGCGCTCGTTTTTCCCACGCAGCGCAGGCTCGATGAAATTCTTGCGAACACGAAAATTCCAAGCGACGCACTTTTGGCGAACGCCACGAAAAGCCGCGTTGTTTATTCCGAGCTTCTCAATGCGATTGATTTGTATTTAAAATATTTGCGATGATTTTTTGCAGCAATTATGCGCAACAAAAAGCCTCCCTTGTCATAAACTAAACATTAAAACGTCCAATCTCGTCGCCGATGCCCACAACAGATTCATTCATGCGCTTAAAGCCGTCACTCAATTGAACGCCATGTTTTGCGATGGCAAGTGCGCCGTCAGAAATTGTGCGCATTCCGTTTTCCAGCGACTCAACGCTGTCTTGAAGCCGCTTCATTTCTTCAAGGATGCGGCGGTTGCCATCCGCCATTTTCACGGAAGCGTCCTTTACGTCCGTGGTGTTGCTGTCCATAGAGCGCAGAGAATCGATGATCTTATTTGAGTTTTGGTTCTGTTCTTCAAGAGTAAGCCGCATTTGGCGCACAAGTCCGTCAGTCTCCTGAATTTTGTTCGAGAGTGCGGAAAACGCTTCGCTTGATTCCAGCGACGCGGCGACAATATCCTCGATGCCGGTCTTGATGTCTTTCAATTCCTCGCCGATGGTGCGTGACTGCTTGGACGACGTTTCAGAGAGTTTTCGGATTTCATCCGCGACCACGGCGAAACCGCGCCCTGCCTCGCCTGCGTGCGCAGCCTCAATCGCGGCGTTCATCGCAAGCAAGTTGGTCTGCGACGCTATGCTCGCAATCGTCTTGTTCGCGTCCTGCAACATCTGCGACTGCGTTTCAATCTGCTGAATGCGCTCGTTCACTTTTTTCTGTTTTTCTACGCCGTTTTGCGCCTCGCCATCCAAAGCACCAAAAGAGACCGCCATCTTCTCCATGGAATTGCTGATTCCCGCAATGCTTCCGATAAGTTGCTCGACTGCGGACGAAGTTCCGGCGATGCTCGCGACCTGCGTGTTAATCATGCTAGCAAGCGCGGTGATTCCGCCGGACACATCCTGCACGACATCGGAAGTCCTGCTGAAACTTGCCTCTTGATCGTCAATCTGTCCATGCACAGCATCAATGCTCTTTGTAATGTCCGCGATGAAATCAGATGTCGCGTCCGCGCTCGTCTTAATTTCCTGCGCCACGGAAGCCAAAACCGATTCCGACTTTTTTAGACCTTGCATCATGGATTGCATCTTCGCGAGGAACCCGTTGAAGCCCTCAACAATCTGCGGAATTACTTTGAACGGAGTGCGGATGTCAGTATCAAGCCTGCGCGTCAAATCCGCCTCGCCTGCGGCTATTCTGGAAATCGCGCGGCGCACAAACGAAAGCGGCGTGATTATGCTGCGCAGACCGAAGAATACGAGTGCCGCGACAAGAAGCACCAGCACGCCGACAAATGGAAACGCGGCATACTGCAAAAATGCGGAAAAATTATACGGAATGAACAAGACCATCGTCCAGCCGACCTGTGTCAGCGGAACGATGATGTACTCGCCCTTCCACGTGGAGACGAAAGTGTCGTCTTTTGGAAAAAGCGTTTCCGCCCGCAGAAGTTCCGGCATCACCGCGCCGATAGGCACTTTATCCTCAAGGTGCTGCAAATCAAGCGAGCCTGAAATTTCCGCGTTGGAATTATACATGTACATTGTCACGCCTTTCTCAAGGTGCGCGTACATATCATCAACAAAGTCCGTAAGCTCGATGCCCGTGCCCGCAATTCCCACCGCCTTGTGCTGTTCGTTGTACACGAGCGCGTTTATCCACATAAACGTCTTTTTCAGACCAATATCGTAGTCCACGTAAAACTGATACGGAGCGCCGCTGTTCAACGTGGCGGAATACCATGCGTTGCCCGGATCGTCTTTATCCACATCATAAATGAATTCCATGTTCGAATAATATCTCAAATCCAAGTCGGAAATCCAAAACGTCCTGTGCGACTTGAACGATTCTTGGAAAACGCGGAATTCTCCGAACGCAAGCTCGCCGATCGCCTCGTCCGCAGGATTTGAAAGATGGTCCACGATGACAGGCGACTGCACCATTTGCATTGCGAGTTTCAGTTCCGGTCCTGTTCCCACGTCTATTTCCAAACGCTTGACGTAAGCGAGCTGGCTCAAACGAGAATCCGTACTCCGCCTAAAAAGCGCGTGCGAGCCAAAGAAAACAACCGATGCGGCGGCAAGAATGCCAAGCGCGAGAAGAAAAATAAAAAGCTTGTTTTTCATAATGTAAAACTTCCGTAATTTATAATCTTTAATATATAATATACTATTATATATATATATATTGTCAAGAGTTTTCACAAAAATATGCCTTGCAGGAAACGCCCGAAAAAAATCCAAAAAATATTTTTAAATAAATGCTAAAGTTTTTTCGCACGATGACGATATTATAAATACAAGGACACGCGAGCGGTTAGACATCCAGACGCTTGCGGAATGGATAGTGCATCTAGGTTGGGAACTGTGTGAGGTTTCCAACCATTTTTGTTTTAAAAATTTAGCTGAAAAATGCGCGGATGTTTTCCACCTCCGATTCAAACTGTTCGTCCACTAAAGGCGGATGCGCGTTGAAATACAAAATCTGGCTGAGCTCTTCAATGTTGCGAACGCCCCAAAGTGGAACGACATTTTCATATTGATACAAAAATCCGAGCGCGAGCGGAATGTTCCTCACAAGCCCGCCATACAGCGGCTTCATCGCGACAAAGCCAATGTCGCAAGCCTGCGCCTTTTTTACGAGCGATTCGACTTGCTTCATCACAAGAATGTTGAACGGAATTTGAATCGAAGCGAAAACGGAAGAATCAAGCGCGCGCGAAGCAATTTCAAAATCTTCGGTGGTAAGTCCGAAGTGGCGGATTTTTCCGCGCTCCTTGAGACGCTCCATTTGCACTGCGATTTCGTCAAACGCGACAATATTTTTTTCGTCGGTTTCATATTGAAACAAATCGATGTAGTCGGTGCGAAGCGCGGAAAGTGAATCGTCCAAACATTCTTCCAAATCCCGCGCGTCCAAAACGCACGCTTTCGTGGCGAGCACGACGTTGTGCCTGATTCCGTAAAGGCACGCTCCCAAACGCTTTTCGCTTTCTTGCGCGGAATGCGAAATGTCGAAAAAATTCACGCCGGCGTCATACGCCTTGTGAACCAACGCCGAGGCGTTTTCGTCCGTGTCGATTTCCCCGAGGCTCATCGCGCCGAATCCGACGCGGCTCACCATCAAGTTTGATTTTCCGAGAGAAATATAATCCATTTTATTTTTTCGCCACGGGCTTGTAGTTGCGAATCGCGTTTTGTATATACGCAGAAAGCTCGGCGACTTTCACGCGCTCTTGTTCCATCGTGTCGCGGGCGCGGACTGTCACCGTGTCGAAATTCGGATTTCCCTGCGTGATCGTGTCGTAGTCGATCGTGACGCAAAACGGCGTTCCGATTTCGTCTTGGCGGCGATAGCGTTTTCCGACCGTTCCCGACAAATCAAAATCCGTGACGAATTCTTCTTTGAGCGAATGTTGGATTTCCTTCGCGCGTTCGGCAAGACCGTCCTTTTTCATAAGCGGAAGAACGGCCACCGTGACAGGCGCGAGGCGCGGATGCAAATGCAAAACCGTGCGGAAATCTTCCTTGCCGTCTTTGCCGCAATTTTCCTCTTCGTAAGCCTCGCACATGAACGCCAAGAAATTTCGGTTGAGGCCGGCGGAAGTTTCGATGACATAAGGCGTAAAAGTTTCGTTGCCGTTTTCCTGATCGATGTACGACATGTCCTTGCCGGAAACTTTCGTGTGCTGGCTCAAATCGAAATCCGTGCGGTTGTGGATGCCTTCAATTTCCTCAAAGCCAATCGGGAAATTGTACTGGATGTCGTAAGCGTCCTTCGCGTAGTGCGCCAATTTGTCGTGATGATGCCACTTGAGATTTTTTTCCGAGATTCCATATTTAAGATAAAAATTCCAGCGATATTGTCGCCAGTCTTCGAAAATCTGCTCGTCGCTTCCCGCCTTGCAAAAATATTCCATTTCCATCTGCTCGAATTCGCATGTGCGGAAAATGAAATTCTTGAAAATGATTTCGTTGCGGAACGACTTTCCCACCTGCGCCACGCCGAACGGCAACTTCATTCGGCTGGACTGAACGATGTTTTTGAAATCCGTGAAAATTCCTTGGCAAGTTTCGGGACGCAAATAAATCAACGAAGTGTCGCTCGCCACAGGTCCGAGGTGCGTCTTGAACATCAAGTTGAATTCGCGGACGGCCGTCCATGAATGCTTTCCACAAGTCGGGCAATTTATGTTTTCGTCGATGATGGCTTTCATTTCCTCGTGGCTCATCGTGTCCACGGGCTTTTCGGGCGCGACGCCTTTTTTGTCGTAGAATTCTTCAATCAAATTGTCCGCGCGAAATCTCGCCTTGCATTCGGTGCAGTCGATCATCGGGTCGGAAAAATGCGCCACGTGCCCCGAGGCTTCCCAAGTTTTGTGATGCTGGAAAATCGCGCTGTCCAAGCCCACGACGTCGTCGCGAAGCTGCGTCATATAATGCCACCATTCGTTCTGAATGTTCCGCTTGAAATTCACGCCGAGCGGACCGTAATCCCATGCGCCCGCCTGTCCGCCGTAAATCTCCGAAGCCTGATATACAAATCCGCGCCGCTTGCAAAGCGAAATGATTTTTTCAAGCGTGCATTCGTGTCCAATCTGGTTTGCCATAGTTTTTCTCCCAAAAATTAAACGCCTCAATTGAGCGATATTTTAACTACAAATATTTTATCACAAAACGCTGATTGTTTCAAGTGAATCACCGCTTGCATTGTCGCCAATTGGAAAGGCAGTTTTCAGCGCAAGCGGAAATACAGTTTGACAAAACACTCTTCCAATTATTTTTTTTTTGCGATATAATTAAATTCTATCCTGTCGCTGCGCAAGGAGATTTTAAAATTATGATAAAAATTGTAGAAGCACAAAATATCGAACAAAAATTTTTCGAAGGACGCGATTTTTCCGATTCGCTTGAAATTGTAAAAACGATTTTGGCGGGCGTGAAAAATTCTGGCGACGAAGCGTTGCGCGAATATGGCGCGAAGTTTGACGTTTGTTCGCCGCAAAAATTCGAAATAGAATTTTCGGATTTGGAGCGCGTGGCAAAAAAAATGCAAGAAGAAAATCCCGCGCTTTACGATTCGCTCGTTTACTCGCATGATTTGGCTTTGCGTTTTGCAAAAAAGCAGCGCGAATGTTTTTCCGATTTTGAAATTGAATTGGAAGAAGGACTTTTTACGGGGCAAAAAAATATTCCCGTCGAACGCGCGGGCGTTTATGTTCCGTCAGGAAGATTTCCGCTCGTTTCCACGGTGATTATGACTGTCACTCCGGCAATCGCCGCTGGCGTGAAAGAAGTCGTGATGTGCACGCCGCCTCGTCTGCATCCTGACGAAAAAAAATCGGCGCAGCCTTATGCCGACGAAAAAATAATGGCGGCAGCTTACATTTGTGGCGCGAAAAAAGTTTTTGCGTGTGGCGGAGCGCAAGCGATTGCGGCGATGGCGTTCGGAACGCAATCCATTCCAAAATGCGATGTGATTGTCGGGCCTGGAAATAAATTCGTCGCCGAAGCGAAGCGTCTTGTTTACGGCACGGTCGGAATTGACATGCTCGCAGGACCGAGCGAAGTTTTTATCATCGCGGACAAAAATGCGAACACGCAATGGGTGGCGGCGGATTTGCTTGCGCAGGCCGAACACGATGTTGTGGCGCAGCCGATTTTGGCGACGGACGATTTGGATTTTGCGAAAAAAGTTCAGGCGGAAATTGAAGTTCAACTTGAAGATTTGCCGACGAAAAAAATTGCGCGCGAAAGCATAGAAAATTGCGGAATGATAATTGTGGCATCGTCGCTCGAAGAAGCCGCGCAAATCGCGAACAAAAAATCGCCTGAGCATTTGGAACTCGCGTTGGACGAAGGCGCGGATTTGGAAAAAATAAAATCGCTCGTTCACAATTATGGCTCGCTTTTCATCGGCCACGGCGCGGCGGAAGTTTTTGGCGATTATGCGGCGGGCTTGAATCACACGCTTCCCACTGGCGGTTCGGCAAGATTTACGGGCGGCTTGAGCGTGCGTTGTTTTTTGAAGACAGTTACAACTTTGCGAACGGCGAACGGAAAAAAAGGCGTGATTGCCAGCGCGAACGCCGCAGGAATTTTGGGAGACACCGAAGGACTTGCAGGACATGCTCGCGCCGCGCGATTCAGGTTGAAGTGAAATTTTAATGCATTGAGGTGATTTATGAAAATTTACAAATTGGGCGAAGAAGTTCTCGCGAAAAAAGCTCTTCCGATTCCGCAAGAAGAAATCAACGACGATTTGAAAAAACTTGCCGACGAAATGTTCGAAACAATGATAAGCGCGAACGGCGTTGGTTTGGCGTGCCCGCAAATTGGACAAAGCCGCAGAATGTTCGTTGTGATTGCGGACGACGATGTGAGGCGCGTTTTCATAAATCCGCAAATCGTGCGCACTTCGAGCGACAGCGTTCCTTATGAAGAAGGCTGTCTTTCTGTTCCGCAAACTTACGAAGAAATAATGCGCCCTTCCAAAGTTACAGTTCAAGCGCAAGATTTGAATGGAAAAAATTTTGTGCTTGAAGCCGATGGACTTTTGGCGCGAGTGATTCAGCATGAAAACGATCATCTTGACGGAATTGTTTTCATCGATCGTGGCGATGCCGAATTTGCAAAAGAAACTCGGGAAAAATTCGCGCGACGCGCGGAACGCGCATTGCAAAAAGCCGCCGAACGCGAGGCGAAGGAAAAACGAATCGCCGCAAAAAAAGCCGCCAAGGAAGCCAAGAAAAATGCAAAATGAAATTTGCAAAAAAAATCCCCAAGAAAGTTTCGACAAAAATCGGGCGTTAAAAATTCTTTATGCGGGAAGCCCTGAAGCGTCCGCGCGGACTTTGGAAATTCTGCTCGAGCGTTCT
>CAMWIU010000054.1 GCA_947174385.1 uncultured Treponema sp. | reverse complement strand
CAGGGAACTTATTCAAGGCGAGGCGCAGAATCTTTCGCCGATCATCGTCGTGAACAAATTCGATTTGGCGCAGGAACTTCCGCCCGAAGAAAAATCCGCATTCGAAGCGCGTCTTGAAAATTGGGAACGCTTGGGCTACGAAGTAAAGCGCATTTCCGCGAAGACTGGCGAAGGCTTGATGGACTTGGCGGAAATGCTGCAAGGAAAGCGAAGCGTGCTCGTTGGGCATTCGGGCGTGGGAAAGTCGAGCCTCGTGAATCGCCTCGACAACAGCGTCGTGCTCAAGACCGGAAGCCTTTCAAAAAAATACGGGCGCGGCGCGCACACCACCACGAAAGGCACTCTCGTCCACCTCACGCTGAACGAAGCGTTCACTGGCGGAATTAAAGGCGTTCGCGCCGACATCATCGACACGCCCGGAATCCGCCGCTTCATGCTCTCAGAAATTCCGCAAAGCGACGTCGCGCTTTATTTCCGCGAATTCCGTCCGCTTTTGGGAAAATGCAAATTCGGCGCTTCGTGCACGCACACTTGCGAATCAGGCTGCAAGATTTTGGAAGCCGTGGAAAACGGCGAGATTCTCGGCGACCGCTACGAAAGTTTCCGCAGAATCACCGAGGAAATCCGCACTGGAAATTGGAAAGACTGAAAATGGATTCTAGGACTTTGGAAATTTTAGACTATTACAGGGTGCGAAACCAATTGGCGCAATTTTGCGCGAGCTGCGAAGGGCGCGATGAAATTCTTTCGCGAGAGCCTTTTTCTTCTGCCGAAAAATTCGTTCCGCTGAAAAATTTAAGCCGCGAATGGAAAACTTGCTTCGCGTCGCAAAAAAACATTTCGCTCAAATCTTGGCCGGAAGTGAAGCCGCTTTTTTCAATAATAAAAACTCAAGGCGCGTTTCTTCCAGTCGATCAATTTTTCGCGATCGGACTTTTTTGCATGAGTGCGCGCGCAATTCGCCAAGAAATTTTCAATAACAAAATCGAACTCAAGCTGAAACATTTGCCGAGCCTCGTGGAATGCCTTCCGAATTTGGAAGAAGCCGAAAACGAGATTTTCAAAATCATCGATAAAAAAAGCGGCACGCTCAAAGACTTGCAGGAATTGCGCGAAATAAAAAACACGATTTCTGAAATCCGCCGCGAAATCGAAGGCGCGTTCAAAAAAATCACTTCGGACGCGAACTTCGCGCAAATCCTCGAATCGAATATTCCGGTAGTCCGCGCGCAGCGCGAAGTGATCGCCGTGAAAAGTTCCGAACGCTCGAAAGTGCGCGGAATCATCCACGAAGTTTCGAACACGGGGCGGACGGTTTTCGTCGAGCCGGAAGAAGTCGTGCGACTCAACAACGAATTGCTCCAAAAGGAATTCGAATACGAGCGAGCCGTGCGGCAAATCCTCATCGCCCTTTCCGAAAAACTTTCCGCGTTTTACGGAGAATTCATTTCCGCGCTTGAAATCATGGTTTTGCTTGACGCGACTAGCGCGGCGGCGAAATGGGGAGAAGCGAACGGCTGCCACTACGCCCACGAACTTTGCGAGGGGCAAAGCGTCTTTTTGCAGGCGGCGCGTCATCCGCTTTTGATGCAAACTTTGGGGCGCGATGCGACGATTCCGATTGACATGAAATTCCTCGGCGAAAAAAAAGTTATAATAATCACAGGCCCGAACACGGGCGGAAAAACCGCCGCGATAAAAACGTTCGCGCTTCTTTCGCTTTTAAACCAAAGCGGCTTTCCTGTTCCCGCTGGCGAAGAGACGCGACTTCCTTTTTTCGACGCGATTTTCGCGGACATCGGCGACGAGCAGTCTCTGGACGACTCGCTTTCTACGTTCAGCGCGCACATCAAGAACATCGCGGCCGCCGTGGAAAACGCCACGGAAAAAAGCCTCGTCCTTCTCGACGAGCTTGGAATCGGAACTGACGGGCAGGAAGGAGCCGCGATCGCGATGGCGGTTCTCGACGAACTTCTCGAGCGAAAATGTTTTATCCTCGTAACGACGCATCAGGGCGCGCTCAAAAATTATGGCTGGACGAATCCTTCGTGCGAAAACGCGAGCGTCGAATTTGATTCTGTTTCAATGAAGCCTTCGTACAAAATCGCGATGGGAATTCCGGGAGAAAGCCACGCGCTAGAAATCGCGTCCGCCGAAGCGAAAAGAAAGCCTTCGTTTGAAAAAGTCGTGGAATTCGCGCGAAAATACATCCGCACGCAAGAAGCCGACGTTTCCACTCTCATAAAAGGTCTTTCCGAAAAGCATTCCGAACTCGACGCGCTTCTTGCCGAACAAAAATCGAAAAGCGAAGAAATCGCCGCGCGCGAAATGAAAAGCCAAGAAACGCAGATGAAACTCCGCCGGCGCGAGCACGATTTGAAAGTCGCGCAGAGCAAAGAAGAAAGCCGGTTTTTGCGCGAGACTCGCCGCCGCCTCGAAAACCTCGTGCGCGAATTGCGGGAGGGGGAAATCACGCGCGAAAAAACTTTGGGCGTTCGCAATTTTATAAACGAGCTTGAGCAGATGGAAAAAATCCATGGCGAGCAACTCGAATCGGAAGAAGAAAATCTTTTGCGCGACGAAGAAAAATTGCAGGAAAAAATTGATTCGCAAAAAAACGCTTCGCAGCCTTATTCGCAAATCTCAAAGCATAAAAAGAAGTCACACAAAAAAAACGCCGAAGCATTGCTTTCCGCAACGCCCACGCTGCCCGAAAGAATTCCCGCGAAAAAATTCCACGCGCAATTTGTCGAGGGCGCGAAAGTGAAACTGAAATCAGGCGGCATGGAAGGGCAGCTTTTGCACAAGGAAAAAGGCGATTTGTGGAGCGTCCAATTCGGCGCGATAAAAATGGAAGTGGAGCAAAAGAAACTGCGCCTTGTTCAAGATACCCATACCCCGTTAGGGTATGCGCAAGAATCTCATTCGCACGACGCGCCTTCAATCATCTACGAACTTGTCGAAAAAAAAGACAATTCGCCGCAATTGGATTTCTTCCCGGAAAACAAGCCTTTTTTCGAACTGCGGATTTTGGGAATGCGGCGCGACGAGGCAATGAAAGTTCTCGAAAAGCAAATCGATTTGTGCGTCATTCACGGGCTTCCTTCTTTTAGCGTGATTCACGGAAAAGGAACTGGCGCGCTCCAGCAAGCCGTGCAGGACTATCTTTCGCACAGCCCTGCCGTGAGCGAATTCCAATTTGCGGACGCGAATGACGGCGGCTTTGGAAAAACCTACGTCCAGCTTTACTAGAATGAAATTCAGTTGAAATGCGCGGAGAAAACGCCCTTGAAAAAAGTTTCGTTTCGTGCTATCATTTTCAAAAATAGAATTGAGGCGGATTTTGAAAGAACGCGACGGACGGCTTAAGGCAATCAGAAAAATAATCAAGTCGAACAGAATCGAAAGCCAGGATTCTCTTCTGAAACTTTTGAATGACGAAGGATTCGAAGTGACGCAGGCGACGCTTTCGCGCGACCTCAAGCTTTTGAAAGTGGGAAAAATCGCGGACGGACACGGCGGCTACGCCTACACGCTTCCCACCGAAGAAGAGCGGCAGGAAAGCGAGCACATTTTCGTGCAAGACTTTTTGCGCGGATATATAAGCATCGAAACTTCGGGAAACATCGCCGTGATAAAGACGTTCCCAGGGCACGCAAGCCCCGTCTGCAACGCGCTCGACAGCATGAATTTCGACGAAGTTCTCGGAACTGTGGCGGGCGAAAACTGCCTTTTCGCATGCCTTCGCGAAGGCGTTACTGGCGAGGAATTCTTGCGCCGATTGAAGAGCCGCATTCCTGAATTGGAAGAATAGGTTTTCTGCGGCTTGATTCTTGCGTAGATGGGGTAGGGTGATTTTGGATAATCTTTTTTTCGATTTGCCGCGATTTCCTCTTGCGCAAAAATATTTTTTATGATAGAATATTTTCATTGCCGTGGACGATTAGCTCAGTGGTAGAGCACTTCCTTCACACGGAAGGGGTCGTTGGTCCAACTCCAACATCGTCTATAAAAAATCCGCCTTTCGGCGGATTTTTTTTGTCTGAATTACGCCTGCAAAGCGGTAACCGCAACGGTCGCCACGATGTCATCGACATTGCAGCCTCGGCTCAAGTCGTTGAGCGGCTTCGCGAATCCCTGGCACACAGGGCCGATTGCCATCCAGCCGCCCATTCTCTGCGCGATTTTGTAGCCGATGTTGCCCGCGTTGATGTTTGGGAAAACGAACACGTTCGCGTGTCCTGCCACTTCGCTTCCCGGGGCTTTGAGCGCGCCCACTTCAGGAGCGATCGCCGCGTCGAACTGGAACTCGCCGTCAAGCGCGAGGTCGGAAGCCTTTTCCTTTGCAAGACGCACGGCTTCCTGCACTTTCGGAACGCTCTTGAAAAATTTGTCGTCGTTTCCGCTTCCTTTCGTGCTGAACGAAAGGAGCGCGACGCGCGGCTCGATTCCCGCAATCTTTTTTGCGGTGTCGGCAGTGGCAATCGCGATGTCCGAAAGTTCCTCGGCGGAAGGCTCGATGTTTATCGCGCAGTCTGCCAAAAGAGCCACTCCTTCGGGAATGTATTTGTTGCCGCCTTGCGGAGCGACCATGATGAAACTTGACGAGACGGTCTTGATTCCCGCCGCAGTCTTTATGACTTGAAGTCCCGGGCGGAGCGTGTTCGCAGTGGAATGGCACGCGCCCGAGACAAATCCGTCGGCATCGCCCGCTTTCAGAATGAGCGCGCCGAACATCGTTCGGTCTTTCAGCAGACAGGCTTTCGCGTCCTCCACCGTGGCGTATTCGGGCGCGCCTGTTTTCTTGTTGACTTTTCCTTCGCGCGCCTTGAACAAAATTTCCGCGTACTTGTCGATGTTCGCGCTTGCGGCAGGATCGACAAGCTCGATTCCGCTTGTGTCCACTTCGGGCGCGACGCGCTTGCATTCTTCGGCGTTTCCGATGAGGATGATTTTCGCGATGCCTTCGCGCACGATTTTCGCCGCCGCTTCCACAACGCGCTTGTCCTCGCCTTCGCACAGGACGATTTTCTTTCCCGCGGCCTTTGCCTTTTCCTTCAATTGTTCAACAAAATCCATAATTAAACTCCTTAAGCCACTTCAAAAAAAACAAGCAAGCCGCCTTGTTCTAGCGAACGCATTTTGCAGAATGCAATCACTTCTTTGGGCGACTTTCTGTTCTTGAAGCAGTTTTTTTATTATATCACTTCATCGCGATTTTTACAACATTGATTGCGCCGTCGTATATTTTTATTTTGTCGTTGTCCAAAATGTTCTTGATGTAAAGTTTGAGAAGGTCGTCCTCTTCGATCAGCGTCTTTAAAATGCGTCTTAAAATTTGGGGATTGTCGGCTTCCTTCGTGCCGCCTCCGATTTCGGAAGAACGAATCGCGCCCCACGCCTCATGCCGCCCGACGCGCTGGATGAAAAGCTTCGGAATCGGATAGAACGAAAGTTCGCTCGGCTTCGTTATCATCACGTCGCTGACATGCATCAGAAGGTTCGTGCAATATACCGCCGCGTAAAAATCAGAATGCAGGAAAACGTGCACGCCAGCCAACTTGTTTTGTTTCGCGCCTTCCGCGAACGCTTGTGTTTCTTCCCAGTCCGTGTGCATTTGGTACGGAATCGATATTTTTTCAAGCTCGCGCTTGAGCTCATTCCAGCGGCCTTCGTGGTCGCCCATGTTTATCAAAAGGCAGACTTTTTCCTGCTCGATGTATGCCTTGCAATAATTCGCGATCTCGCCGAATTTCGCGGCCTGCGCTCCAGCCCCTCCCATCGTCAAAAGTAAGCGGCGCGCCTCGTGATTTTTTTCGCGCTCAAGCCGCATTTCGCAGTCCGACTTTATCGAGGCGAGAATTTCGTAGTCAACATAATGCCCGGTCTGCACGATTTCTTCCTGCGGAAGGCAGTTCAAAATCGGCGCGCCCTTTTCCATGTGGAGAAGCGTGCGGTAGCCCATGTACGCGCTTGGCGACTGAACCGTGTGGACGCTTCCTTCCACGAGCCAAAACGCGAGCGGCAGATTGTCGGGAATCATCGATACGACTTTTTTCATTCCGCACAAAACCGCGCTCCATCCCACCCAAGGATGAGCTGCGACAACGGGAATTTCTTTCGGCAGTTTTTCGAACGCCGCCTTGAAAAGCTTCGAGACTTCGCGGTTTTGGATTGCAGAATCAAGATGCGCGTTCATTCCGCTTGTGATTGGCTCCCAAATCAGCGTGTTGAAAATTTTCGATTTCTGCGAAAAGCGCGAAAGCGAATTGTAAATTCCTTCGAGAAATTTTATGGACTTTTCGATCGGAGTTCCCGAAAACGACATCAAGTCCAAAAGGTATGCGCGGACTCCCATGCTGTGGGCCGCACTCGCAAGCGCGATCGCAATCCGCCAATGCCCGAATCCCATCCTGATCGTGCCGATGATGAGCGAATTGTTCGGCTCGATTTCACGCGCTTTGAGAGGCGCGCCATTTTCGTCGAGCATAGATTCGGCCTCGCTTCGCCGCACCAAGGTGAGCACATGGAAATTCCTGTAGACTTCGCCCTTGGGAACTGCCACCAAGTCCAACGCCTCGCGCTGAACGCCGAAAAGTTTTCGGCATGCCATGCTTCCCAAGCGCGCCCTTGCCGCCGCAAAACGAGAAACCTTGTTTTGGAAAATGACGCTTTCCTTTTTTTTCATTTGTCGTATTTGCTTCGCATTTCTTTCGCCGCGGCGACAAGATTCTTGAGGCTTTCGAAAGTCTCGCTGTCTCTGCGCGTCTTAAGTCCGCAGTCCGGATTCACCCAAAGCTTTTCCACTGGCTCTTTCTGCACCATCTTCTCAAGCGCGGAAACGATTTCCTCCTTGGAAGGAATTCGCGGCGAATGGATGTCGTAAACGCCAGGACCTACTTCCGTGCGGAAGTTCGCCTCTTTGAGCGCGTCCAAAATCTTTAGGTCGCTCCTGCTCGCTTCGAACGTGATCACGTCCGCATCCATTTCGTCGATGTCTCGGATGATGTCGTTGAATTCGCTGTAGCACATGTGGGTGTGGATTTGCGTTTCCGCCTTGACACCCGAGTGCACGAGACGAAATGCAGGAATCGCCCAATCCAAATATTGCGAATGCCAGTCGCTTTTTCGGAGCGGAAGCTTTTCGCGCAACGCGGCTTCGTCGATCTGAATTATCTTGATTCCGTTCTTTTCCAAGTCAAGCACTTCGTCCCTGATCGCGAGCGCGATTTGCAATGTCTGCTCTTTTATCGGAACGTCCTCGCGCGGGAACGACCAGTTCAATATCGTGACAGGACCTGTGAGCATTCCTTTTACAGGACGCTTTGAAAGGCTCTGCGCGTAAGCCGACCATTCCACAGTGATGGCGTTCTTTCGGCTCACGTCGCCCCAAATGACAGGCGGCTTTACGCAGCGAGTTCCGTAGGACTGAACCCATGCGTTCTGCGTGAACAAGAATCCTTCCAGATTGTTTCCGAAATATTCCACCATGTCGTTGCGCTCGAATTCGCCGTGAACCAAAACGTCTATGTCAAGTCCTTCCTGCAAGCGGATGCACTCGGCGATTTTCTTGCGGTTGAATTCGACATACTGTTCTTTTGTTATCACGCCCTTTTTGAAGTCGGCGCGATTCTTCCGCACTTCCCTTGTCTGCGGAAACGAGCCGATCGTAGTCGTGGGGAACGGCGGCAAATTGAATTCCTTCTTTTGGATTTTCTCGCGCTCGGCGAAATCAGGCTTCCGCACGAAATCTGCATCGCGCAAATTCTTGAGCGCGTTCTGAACATCGCCGTTCGGAGAGACGCGATTTTTTTCGAAGAGTTCAGAGTTCGTCTTGCCGCAAGCGATGTCTGAGAGTTCCGAAAGCTTTTCTTCCGCAAACGAAAAATGCTTGAGAATTTCAGCGGAAAGTTTTTCCTCGTTGCGCGTGGTGTAAGGAACGTGCAAAAGCGAGCATGAAAATCCTGCCACGATATTTTCGCGCGGAACGGATTTTTCGATTTCCGCCAAAAGTGACGCGGCCTTCGCGTAGTCGGCACGCCAAATGTTCTTTCCCGTCGCGATTCCCGCGAACAAAAGCGCGTTCTTCGGAAACGACTTTTTCACGAGCGAAAGAGTTTCATTTCCTTCCACAAAGTCAAGTCCGAAGCCGTCAAAGGGAAGCGCTGTAACAGCGTCGTAGCTGTCGCGGATGTCGCCGAAATAAGTTTGCAGGATGACTTTGATTTTTTTGCCGTCGAGAATATTTTTGTAAAGCGACTCAAAGAATTTCACGTCCGAAGAATCCGTGTCGAACACCAAAGCAGGCTCGCAGATTGAAATCCATTTCGCGCCCGCCGCGCTCGCCTCTTCCAAAAGTTTTTTGTACGCGGCGCAAATGTCTTCGGCATAGTCGTCCCGGCTCTTTCCTTGCGCATAGGTTGCGAAATGCAAGAATGTGTAAGGACCTATTACGCTTGGGACGGTTTCGATTCCCATGGCTTTTGCTTCCGAAAATTCCGCGAGAATCTTTTCCGCGTTAAGCGAAATCTTCGCATCCTGCTCAATCTCGGGAACGATGTAATGGTAGTTCGTGTTGAACCATTTTTTCATCGGAAGCGCCTTCACGTCACCTTGCTCGCCCTGATAGCCGTGAGCCATGGCGAAATAAGTGTCGAGCGCGCTCAAGCCAAGCGACTTGTAGCGGGAGGGAATCGCCCCGAGCATCACCGCCACGTCAAGCATCGCATCGTAATATGAGAAGTCGTTTGACGGAATGAAGTCAATCTTTGCGGTGGACTGCTTTTTCCAGCCGTATTCACGAAGTGCCTTCGCGCACGATTCCAATTCTTCGCAGGAAATCTCTTTTGCGAAATATTTTTCTTCCGCAAATTTCAATTCTCTTTTCGCCCCGATTCTGGGGAAACCGATAACAAATGTTTTGTAGTTACTCATTCGGACATTATATCAAAGGAAGAAAAAAAAGTCAATTACATAGTTTTCATATATATTTTAGGAGCGTAAGAAACTGCCGCAGGGCAAACTGAGCGTTTTTGGACAATATCTTTCATTCCTAAATGCGTATGAAATATGCTATACTTTCCGCATGACTTACGGCTATATTCGGGTGTCCACGGACAGGCAGACGGTGGAAAACCAGCGTTTTGAAATCAACGCGTTCTGCAAAAGGCAGAACCTCGCGATTGACGGGTGGATCGAAGAGACAATCAGCGGCACGAAGAACTATGACAAGCGCAAGCTTGGCAACCTGCTCAAGACCGTAAAGAAAGACGACTTGATTATATGCGCGGAACTTTCCCGGCTCGGACGCAACCTGTTTATGATTATGGAAATCCTCCACATCTGCATGAACAAGGAATGCAAAGTATGGACGATAAAGGACAACTACCGGCTTGGCGACGACATCCAAAGCAAGGTGCTTGCCTTTGCGTTCGGGCTGAGCGCGGAGATTGAGCGAAACCTCATCAGCCAGCGGACGAAGGAGGCGTTGGCAAGACTTCGGGCGGAAGGGAAATCCACGGGAGGCTCCGTAACAGGCAGAAGGAAACGCCTCAATCCTACCTGCGAAAGAAACAGAGAATGGATTTTCCAGCAGTTGGATGAAAGGCATCCAAAAACCGAAATCGCACGGGAACTCGGCGTTTCAAGGGGAACATTCTACAGATACCTTGTCTATGCAGGATTTTACAAGCCAGAAAGATATAGCAAGGACAGCATGTGCGGGAAAAAATGGATTGAGTATGGTATTTTTCATTGAGTGCTTTTTCCGACTCAAAACCCATATATCAATAAGACATCCTGCATTACAAATCGTCGGCTGAAAATAGCAACGCTATTTCAATGATGTTTTCAGCCGACCGCAAAAACAGGGCGGCACGAAATCGGGTTTTGATATCGTGATTGGGAATCCGCCGTATGTCAGCGCACCGACACAAATTGCAAACAAACAACTTGCCAAACAACGGAAAAGGCTGGCTCAGTCAAACCGGTACAAATCTTTGTATCAAAAATGGGATCTGTACATTCCTTTTATTGAGCTTGGCATGAGCCTAAACAATCAGAATGGCATAACAACAATGATAGTGCCATTTCCTTTAACAAATCAGCTTTATGCGAAAATTTTAAGAAAAATAATTGTTGAAGACAGCAATATGTTTGAACTTACAGACTTAAGCGGAACGAAAATTTTTGAAAATGCCACGGTCTCAAACTGCATTCCATTCATCAAGAAATCTGCAAGTGGAAAAACTACATGGATTAGCAATATCAAGGAAGATGGCACAATTTGCCGCACGTTTGAGCAAGCGCACTCCGCGCTCATTCAGGACGAAAAGACGTTCGTGTGGAATGTGACACAGGAAAAGCGCGAGGCGAACCGACACGTGGGAATGAACGTGCTCGGCGACTACTGCTACATCAGTATCGGAATGGTGTTGAACGCCGACGAGAACGCCGCAGAGAAATTCATGAAGGCCGACTTAATCAGCAAGACAAAAGATGTCGTTCATTGCAAGCAATATATCGAAGGCAAAGACTTGGAAAAATGGGCGGTGAAACGAATTCGCTACCTTGAATGGGGGACAGAGCGAAGCCCTGCAAAACTACGTCGTCCAACTTTTGAAGAGCTATACATGAATAGAAAACTCTTAATAAATTCGCTTGGTAACTTGAAATGCTCAATAGATTTGAACGCAGAATTTTATTGCGAACAGCAAGTTCGTATGGCGTTGCTTTGGAAAGACCTTCGCGGCGTTGAGAACAATAGCATTACGACAAGCATCAAGAAATTCAGCGCACTCGACCGCGCGGAAATGGAGACACTTTCCGAATCGGTGGACTTGCGCTATCTGCTCGCTGTTATGAACTCGCGCTACGCCTCCATCCTGCTTATGAACAACCGCGGCGGTGACTACCACATTACCCCGGAGCATATCCGAAACATTCCAATCCCAATCGCCACAAAAGACCAGCAACAAAAAATCATCACCCTCGTGGACAAAATCCTCACTGCCAAAAAAGCAAATCCAAATGTCAACACAACGGACTGGGAAAAGAAGATCGATATGCTAGTATATAAATTGTATGATTTAACAGACGAGGAAATCGCGATTGCGGAAGAGATATAGAGAATGCTTTTGCTCAATATGAAGCTGATACTTCCCAATGCTAGCGTCGGGAAGTATCGTTTTCTAACTTAACATTAGCTTATTTGCTTTTTTTACCGCCTCAGTGGTATCAGTTATAAATTCATCATAAAGTTTTTTTATTTCTTCCTTAGAGACACTTGAATCAAGTCTATTTTTATAGGTAAAATCTACAACTTTATCAACATCTTTTAATGTTAGTTGACGGGCAATTGTATTTTCCCGTTCAAAAATATAAGGTGAAGCCATTACATACATTTCCATTCCAATAGGAAAATCATTTTGAAAAAATCTAAAAGTCTCTTCGACAGGTACAAAAGCATTTTCATTTTTAATTGCAAGCTTTTTATATTTTCTATTGCAAGGAATCGTAAATCTGCTAAAGAAATTCGATGTTCTAAGCACATTGCAGAACCATACTGAATAATCCTTTATAAAATCATTGTATTTATCGTTTTCATTCATTTTGGTAAATTCATAACTCACATTGCTTTTGTCATAATGTGCTAACTGTAGTTGTTTTCCTGATCTTAACATTTCTTTTACCAAGAAATGCACCTTATCTGGCAAATTAAATCTCGTAGAAATTAGAATCTTTTCCTTGTCGCCATCATCAGCCCTTTTTTGAATGGAAAATTGGTCTATGAGGTTTCCGCTATGCGATATTTCAAGCGTAACTTTTCCAGTAAATTCTACTACATCCTTGAATGTCATGCCATGCTCGTCAAGTGGAGAAGGAAAACTTTCCCATTTTGTAAACAGTTCCGATGATTTCGCTTCTGTTTGACTGTCTTTTTCTTCGTAATAACGAACATACATAGATGCTAAGAATTTTTCGTTATCAGATAAACTGTCATAGTTTTTAAAAATATATTTGCGTCCTGCCAGTATAGTTTTTTCTAATATTTTGTAAAAAACCTCGTTGTTGCTAAATTCGTCACGATTTATTTTTAAAATATCTTTTGCATTGCCGTCAAAAATATTCGCAGAAAAAGGAATGAAAAAAATTCTAGAATCTGACCGTAAGATTGCAGCGTTTCGGAAGCAATAACGAAGAGATGTATTTTCATTCGGAACAAGCAGTTCTAGACCATAGTCTTTATAGAATTTTCTTTTAATCTCAGAATTCTGCTTTTGGAATACAACAGGTTCATTATCTTCAAATTGTAATTCAACAGGGATTGAAGAGGTTGAACCAAATTTTTGAACCGCACTTATTATTTTTGCAACTTCATAATCAAGGCTATTCTCTGTTGCAAAATCAAATTTTGATACTGCATCATTTGCAATTGGTTCCTCTATTGAAATACTAAAAGTTGATGGTATTTTAGAGACCTCAAAATTAAACGAAATGGCAGTTCCACTTTGACGTGAATAATCCGCTTTTTTCTTTTTTAGCAGAACGCTGCTTTTTATTCCTTGTGAAGGAGATTTTAGTAAAAGGGCGTATTCAAATTCATTGTTTATTTTCCTTGTTGTAATGCTTATTTCCTCTGACAATTGGAATATACTTTGAAAGCCTAAGCCAAAAGTCCCTGATGGCTTTAACCATTCAGGCATACGAGAAATGACTTCTTTCTTAAAAGGATTTTCCGAAGAAGATGCAGCATTTAACAAATAAAACAAATCATTTTTATCCATTCCAATCCCGTTATCCGTGATTGAAATTTTCCATACGATATTATCAGTGTCAGTTTTTTGATTATCTTCTTTTTTTATCGAGACTGTAATTTTTTCTTTTGCTAATAGTTCATTAAAATTTTCAAACTCTAATGATTCCTTTGACTGTTCATTTTTCAGAAAACAAGTAATAAGTGTTGCATCTACAGAGTTCTGCAAAATTTCTCTTATGGCAACAGATTTATCTGCATAAATTCCCGCACCTTTAATCAGCGCAAAAGCTTTTTCTTGATTTATATGGAAAGAAGGAATCTTTCCTCCGCCAAAAGTATCAAAATCTTTTAAGTTGACGGAAAAATCACCTAGACATGGTAAACTTGAAAAATTTTTCCTAGGAGCGATTGTATTCCAATGTGCCATTTGAGCTGATATTTCATTTCTAACCATTTGGAATTCATCAAGTAGAAGTTTATACACATTATAATTGAGGCATTCTGCCGTTGCCTCAATTATAGATTCATTGACAACAAAATGCTTAATCGCTTCGTGCTTCTGTCTGTGATATTCGGAATCAAAAGGTTTGGTGGGCAATGACTTCCAATAAGATTCAGAGAATCTGTCGCTTTCTAAATCTAATAAATCGCCTAGACGCAAAGCACAGGCGATAAACAATGGATTCCAAGAATCTCCATAAATTCCATTTTCTTCCCTTGGAATTTTTAAAACGTCATCAAAAGAGAATGTGTGGGCTTGGCATATTTGTCCAATTTGATGGATTACAGAATTCTTTACAAAAGATTTGTATTGAGAAAGAATGTTTCCTATATCACCCTTTGAACGTTCTGCATGTTTGCTGCGAAAATAACTAGCAAGGAGAAAACGCACAGCATCAAATGATTTTTCATTTAGTTGAATGTCAGGCCTGTAAAACAAAGACTTATTTTTAATTTCAAAGTAGTTTGCATATTCGTAACATGGATTGTTTGAATCTGTTTGGATTTCTTGTATGAGTTTTAAAAATTCATCAGAATTGAAAGCCTCATAAAAATCATCAGAAAACACGGTCATTCCCAAATCATGGGCATAAGCGACAGTGAGAACTGCAAATATATTTGAGACGGACAACGATTGCAAAGATTCTTTTCCATAGATTTTCCAAATAATGTCCAGTATTCTTTCTGAATGGGAACTGTCATGCAGACTGTAATGAGGAAAAATAGCAGAAACTACAGAAAGTTGTTCGGAAATCTGTTTTTTCAATAATGTCCAAAAACTAAATAAATCTGCGCCTTGTTGATTTGGATAATTAGAATATGTCTGTACAGTTCTATCATATAGAAGTTTTTCAATATTGTTCATTTGCAAAGCCCTCCTTAAATTTAGTAGAATTTAAATTTTTATAGTTTAGGATTTGTAGAAACCAAATTATTGAAATTACAATTCCTAAAACACAAGAAAAAGTGAATAATAAAGCGTCTTTCATGTTTGAATTAAATACAAAGTCAAGCAAAACTGTCGTCAAGACTATGAAAAATTATTAGCAGTTGCGCGACATTCACTAATTTTATCTGCCATCGATATGTAAAATTCATATTGGTTAAAAAGTGTTTCCTTGTCATCTGCATTATTAAAAAGATTCCTATCCATCATTTTTAATATAATGATTTTCTTCACAATCGACAAGTTTTTTCATTACTTTTTTGCCTCTCAATTATCCCAATCTCTTCGCCTGTTAAGTCATACAATTTATATACCAACACATCAATTTGCTTCTCCAAGTCGGATGTGTCAGCATTTGTATTTGCTTTCTTTGCGGCGAGGATTTTGTCCACGAGGGTGACGATGGGCTTCTGCTGGGCGGCGGTTGCTTGCGGAATGGGAATTGCCATCAGGGGTTCTTTATCAATTTGAAAATTTTCACCTTGCATTTTTCCACGATTTTTCAGCCAAAAAGAAATCGCCTTTGAATTAAAAAGTCCTGTGAGAAATTTTAAATTAAAGCGAGATGTTTTTATAACATAAAAAGTAGCTGAAACATAACAATCAAAATCAGAATATGAAAAACTTGGTTGACCAACACATTTTCTTTGAGAAATAATTTTTTCACCTTTGAAGAATTTTTCTTCACGAGAACGATGAAGCCCATAAGGTTTATTACAAGAAGATATTACATCTTTATAATAATCAAGATGTTTTTTCAAATGTGGGTACTTATCCATACTATTCGGATCTTTAAAATTCGATGTTGTATAAATAATCCAAAAATCATTTTTCGGTTCTGTATAATAGCGATGTATTTGCTCTGTTGTAAAATAGGGTTTAATCAATTTCAATTCAGAATCTGAAAGTTTTAAACTGTTTTTCTCTTTTTCTGAAAGTCCAAAAATACCAGCACCAACCGTTGTAAAGGGATGTAATCGGTTAATTTTATTATTCACAAAATCATAATGCGGATGAATTCCATTTGTTGCATCATCAGCATTCAAAAATTCTGCATTCTCTGCCATTTTCTCTAAAATCGAATCTCTTGTTCCTACGGAAAAAACAAAATTTTTATTCATAAATTTTTGGCGAGATATTTTCGGTTCAAAATAATCAACTTGCTTTAAAGTTTTATTCAACATTGCAAACATATCTTCTTTTTTCGCCTGAGGTTTTGTGAGTTTTCTGTAGTCAAAAGTGTAATTGTCGATTTTTGAATCTTTTTGAAACTCCATTACCATTGTTTGAATATTTGCAGATTCAAAAATCATATAAGAATTAAAGTCAAGCAACTGAATGATTTTCGTATCATTCATAATTTTATTGCGAAGTTTTTTGCCTCCAGCAGTTGTAGTCCAATTATTTGTAGCGATAAAAGATAAAATGCCATTTTCTTTTAGTAAATCAATTCCTTGACAAGCAAAACCGTACCATAAATTCATTTTACCTATGTAATATGGTGAAGTTTCTTTAAATCCATAAAAGGCGGATGAATTTTCTCCTTCTCCTACATACGGCGGATTACCAATCACAATGTCAAAGCCCGATTTCGTGCCGCCCTGTTTTTGCGGTCGGCTGAAAACGTCATTGAACCATGTATGCCAAAGGAAAAAGTCGCTCGTGCCGTTCCAAATCTTTTCATACAGGGCGAGCGCGCTTTCAGAATTCTGTTTCAGTCCGCACGTGGCGCAAACCAAATCGAATACACATGACTTGATTACGTCATTTTTCTTGCGCTTGTCTTCATGGCTGTTGTCGCCAAAATATTCGTCTATGTTTGTCTTTAGCAGCGTACGCAGTTCTTCGGTATAATCAAGCATGCCACGCTCCGGCTTTTCAAGCATGTGGCTCAAGTCGATTCCTTCAAAATTTTCAAGCAGACTGTTCCCTTGCATGATTTTGTAGTCAAGGTTTGGCAGGGGCAAAGGCTCTTCTTCGTCCACGATAATCGCAAGCCAAAAGCGCAGGCGGGCAATGTCCACAGCACCCTTTTCGATGTCCACGCCGTAGATATTGTTTTTTACTATATGTTTGGCTCTTGACTAGATAAAAAACAAAAATTCCCTAGTCAAAATAAGCCTTACT
>CAMWIU010000053.1 GCA_947174385.1 uncultured Treponema sp. | reverse complement strand
ATAATTCTTTTAATCGCCGCGCGATTTTGCGTGCGCTTTTTAGGAAAAATTATGGACGATCCTTTTTCACAATTGCTTCCGAGCACTTTTCATTTTTATTATTTACATGCGACGCAGCTTGTTTTGCTGCTTGGCATCGTTATGTTTTTTGGCGCGCTTGGCGGACGCATTTTCAAAAAATTGAAGATTCCGCAAGTCGTCGGCTACATCGTCATCGGAATTGTCATCGGATCTTCCGGCTTGCAGATTTTGGGAAAAAATACGATTGAGGCGTTGAATCCAATAAGCACAGTCGCGCTTTCGATGATTGGATTTTTGGTCGGCGGCGAACTAAAATTGAATGTCGTGAAAAAATACGGAAAGCAATTTGTGGGCATTCTTTTGTTTGAAGCGATTACGCCATTTTTTATCGTGGGCGGAATAATTTTCGCAGTCACGCTCGCCGTCACGAAAGATTTGAATTTGGCAATTTCGCTCGGATTGATTTTGGGCGCGATTTGTTCTGCCACCGCTCCAGCCGCCACCACCGATGTTTTGGCGGAATACCGAACGCGCGGTCCGCTTACGACGATCGTTTACGGAATTGTCGCGATGGACGATGCCGTCGCTCTGATTTTGTACGCCGTGGCGAACACGATTTCTGCGCCGCTTTTGGACGGCAATTCAGTTTCATTCGGATTTCAATTGCTGATGATTGCGAAAGAAATTTTCGGCTCGATTTTGCTCGGCGGAATTTTCGGAATTATTTTGGGAACGATAATTCGCAACATAATGACCGAGGAAGGAAGAATTCTTTCGTTCGCTTTGGGAAGCCTTTTTTTGTGCACGGGAATTTCGATGGCGCTGAATTTGGACAATATCCTTTGCGCGATGTCGCTCGGATTTTTCATGGTGAATTTCGCGCCGAAAAAAACTCTGCCTGTTTTTAAACTCGTGGAAAAATTCACGCCGCCGGTTTACGTTTTGTTTTTCGTGCTCGTCGGCGCGAAGCTTGACATTTGGATCATCACGCCGTATTTGGGATTGCTCGCGATAATTTATGTTCTCGGCAGAACTTTCGGAAAGGCTCTCGGCTCGATGCTGGGTGCGCTCATTACGAAAGCTCCGGAAACTGTGCGAAAATATTTGCCGTTCTGCTTGCTTTCTCAGGCGGGCGTGGCGATTGGACTTTCGATTGCGGCGGGCAACGATTTTCCGAATTCGGTGGGTCCGCAAATTCTTTTGATAATCACCGCGACAACTTTTATCGTTCAGCTCGCGGGTCCGATTTTCGTAAAATACGGCGTTACAAAAGCGGGCGAAGTCGGACTCAATGTTACGGAAGACGACATCAAGAAAAATTCCAAATTGAAAGACGTGACTTGGGGCACGGAAAAAATTTGCAGCGCGGCATCTCCGGCAATTGTTTTGGAAACGGACACAATCAGCTCGATTTTGGATTCGTTCAGTCGCCACAACAATTTGAATTACGTCGTGAAATCTGTCGAAGGAAATTTGGTCGGCGTGATTTCGCTCGAGCATATAAAGGAGACGCTGCAAATCGGCGAAATGGCGGAAAGCATTTTGGCAATGGACATAATGGATTCTCCGTTCGTCACTTGCTCGCCCGAAGACAGTTTGCCCGATGCCTACAAAATGTTCGACGAATACGACACGGAAGCGATTCCGATTGTCAGCGACGAAGGCGAAATTCTTGGCGTCGCCGAAAAGCCCACGCTCGACCATTACGTTCACACGCGCATTTTTGAATTGCACAGAAAACTCGAAAAGTTGGGATGAGCCGCGCGATTTGTTTTCAAAATTTTTTGCGAAAAATTGGATGAAAATGAATTTCATTTTTTGTGAATTTTTAGTATCTTTATATTAGAATAGGAGATTTTTTATGGAAGAACTTGAAGCGAAAGTAAAGGAAGCGTTGGAAGCGTTCCGGCCGCAATTGCAGGCAGATGGCGGCGATATGGAATTCATTTCAATTGACGATGAAAAGCGCGTCCACCTAAAATTGCTCGGCGCGTGCGGCTCGTGCCCGATGGCGACAATGACTCTGAAAATGGGCGTGGAGCAATATTTGAAGGACGCTTGCCCGGAAGTGAGCGAAGTCGTGAATGACACGCCGATGCCCGACTACGAATTTTAAATATTTGGTGCGGAATTGGGATTCAATTTAAAATGACTCTCAATTGAATTTTGAATTAAAAGGATTTTTAAATGAAAGTTGAAAAGGACAAAGTTGTCGCCATTGAATATTCGCTAAAGGACGAGGCTGGAAATGTCATCGATTCTTCGGCGAATTCCGGAAGCCCGCTTGAATATTTGCACGGTCACGGAAATTTGATTCCAGGACTTGAAAAAATTTTGGAAGGAAAAAATCCCGGCGAAAAATTCAGCGCGGTCGTTCCGCCTTCGGAAGGCTACGGCGAATTGAATCCGCAGTTAATAGTCGAAGTGCCTCGCGCACAATTTGACGTGTCTGGCGAAATAAAAGTCGGAATGCAATTTTACGCGCAATCAAACGGCGGACCTGTGATGGTTCGCGTTTCAAAAATTTCCGACGACAAAATCACGATTGATGGAAACCACGAGCTTGCGGGCAAGACGCTTTATTTCGACGTGGAAGTGAAATCCGTTTCCGATGCGAGCGCGGAACAAATCGAAGCCGGCACAGTTTATCTTGGCGGATGCGGCGGCGGTTGTTCGTGCGGAGGCGGCTGTGGAGGAAGTTGCGGCGAAGTCGAAGGCTGCGCGGGCGGATGTGGCGGCGGCTGCGGAAATTGCGGAAGCTGATTCGCGCGAAAAATTTTTCATTTAAAGCGGCCGCGAGTTTTGCGCGGACATTTGACTTGTGCTAAAATAATGCGGAAAGAATTTTTTCCGTGTTGGCTTCTTTCGATTCATTTTTCATCTGTATTACCACATCGGCGATTTCTTTGTAGCGATTATCGCGTCGCATAAAAAAATCGTGAAAAATTTCGCGCGCTTCTTTTTCCGTGCGTGGATTTTTGTCCGCGATGTACGCCGGCAAATTTCGAACTGGGCTTGCGGAAAAATCTGCCTCGCGCACAATGCGGTCGGCGGCGGTTTTTTCTTCGGCTTGCAAAAAAATTATCGTGCCGAAAGATTTTAAAATTTCCAAAGCGTTTTGATTTTCGCAAATTCCGCCACCAGTCGCCACGACGAACAAAGGCTTTTCGCACGATTCGAATTGCGTGGCGTTGTCGCAATTTTTTTTCAATGATTTTTGTTTTTGCGATTCAAAAAATTCGGCGAGTTTTTGGCAAGCGTTTTCTTCCGCTTCCATAAATTTTTCTTTTCCGAATTTCGCGTAAATTTCTCGAGGCGAAACTCCTTCGTACTTTAAAATCAAATCGTCGGTGTCAAAAAATTCCAATCCGAGATGAGATGCAATTCTTTTTCCTTGCGTGCTTTTTCCGCAATGCTTGATTCCGACAAAAACTAATGCGCGTCCGCAAATTTGCTTTTCCATTTTTTCGATTTTAAATTATATCGATTTTTATTGCAAAAGTCCACAGTTTGCGTTATCCTATGAATATGAATTTGAATGTCTACGCGCCGATGCTTTTGTGTCTTGTTCCGCTCGTCACGACTTTTCTTTTGCTTGCGATTCTTGTTCCGGGAATTTCAGTTTTGCGCGAATTTCTTGCCGTGCTCGCAGGGCTTCTCGCGTTCGTTCCGATTGTGATTTTGCAATTTTTATTTTTGAACTTGCGAATTGAAATGTTGATGCGGGCGAAACTTTTTTTGAGCATAATTCATTCGCTCGTTTTTTTCGGACTGATTGAAGAAGGCGTAAAAGCCGCTTCGCTTTTGGTTTTGAAATCGCGCGGCGAAAGTTTGAGAAATTTTTTCGCATATTCAATTTTGGCTGGAATAGCTTTGGGCTGCTTTGAATCCGTCGTTTATCTTCTGACGGCGGTGGGAACGCGGCCGCAAGTTTCGGCGGAATTTTTGCAAATGATTTTTTTGCGAATGATGACCGCGCTCGTAATTCACGCGCTTTGCGCAGGGCTCGGCGGACTTTGCATTTTTTATAGCAAAAATATTCGGCGAAATTTTTCTCCGCTTGTTTTCGCGATTGTGATTCACGGCATTTATGATTTTTTTGCGGCGAACGCTTATCCTTTGAAATATTTTTCGGTGGCGGTGATTTTGCTTGCCGTTTTGGAATGCAGGATTTTTTATTTGCGCACGCGCGAAAATCTCGCTTCGGAAAAATCGTCCGCGTCGGGGTTTGTTGATTCGGAAAAAACAATCGAAATTCCGAAAAGTCCTGCGTTGGTGATTTCGGTAAAAGGCGAGCAAAAAAATTCGCAGGAGAAAATTCAAAATGCGCAAATGGAGGAAAAAATGTTCTTTAGGAAAAATGTCGAAGAAGGCGCGGAAGATTTTGAAAGAATTCAGGCGGAAGCAGAAGCGGCAATCAAAGCGGAAGAAAGCAAAAATTCTTTCTCGAAAAAATCCGCAAAGCCGAAAAATAATTCGGAAAAAACTATCGTGAAAAATTCCGCGCCAAAATAATCTGCCGAAAAAACAATCGCAAAAAATACTGTGAGAAAATCTTCGGCGGAAAAAAATTCTTCGAAGAAAGATTCTGCAAAGCGCGACGCGAAAATTTCGCAATCAAAAATTCCTGCTGCAAAATCGAAATCCGCTTCCGAGAAAAAATCGGCGCAAACAAAATCTTCTACAAGGAAAAGTTTCGTTGAAAAAGCTGTCGTGAAAAAAACAGCGGCTACAAAAAAAGCCACTTCCGAAAAAAAGCGTGCGCCTGCGACGAAAAAATCCAAGGGCGTTTAAAGTTTGCGTCAAAATATTGCCGCAAACTTTAACTTCGAGTTTCTTTCAGAAACTCGCTTATTGAACTATCCGCGTCGCAACAAGTTACTTAACGCGGATAAAATTAAGTTCCTCGGAAACTGATGTTTCCTGTGGACTTAATTTTTAAGGGTGTTTAATTTAAAAAAAAGGAAAAAATAATGGCGAATGGAATTGAAGATTTGCAGGAAAAAAATAAAAATCGTCCAAGCGCGCTTTCGAAAAATCAGTTCACGCAATGGAACAATTTTCAAGGGCGCGAAGACGCGGAAATGTTGGAAGAAAAATCTTCGCGATGGAGCGCGCAAAAAGCCGCGCGTTCTCGCCGCGAATATGACGCTTGGCGCGACGATTGAAAATTTGAAAAAAGCCTCAATACTATTGACAAAATTTTCATAAACCGTTATCATATTCAAACACGACGCAGGGTGGAGCAGTTGGAAGCTCGTCGGGCTCATAACCCGAAGGCCGGGGGTTCAAGTCCCTCCCCTGCTAAAAATTAAATTCATTACATCTAGATTTATCGCCAATATGTTTTTCCTGATTCTTTCCGTTTTGTTTTTTGCCTATTTTCTCGCATTGCAAATCGCTTGGTCTGGATTTTTTTTGGGCACGTTTTTTAGTTTTTGTATGGTTTGGCTTTTTGCGGCGGCTGTTTGCTTTGCGCTTTTTGTTTTTAGAAAAAAGCATTTGTGGAAAAACGCTCGGCGCAAAACGAAAATTGCCATTTTGTCCGCGCTAGGTTTTGCCGCGATTGTCTGCGTGGTGAATTTGATTTTCATTTGCAATCCTCGCATTGCCGACGGAACTGAAGATTGCGAATATGTAATCGTGCTTGGCGGCGGCATCACGAAAAATTCCACATTAACCGACACCATGCAAAGGCGCGTCGCTTTTGCGGCCGACTATCTGAAAAAGCATCCCGACGCAATTGCCGTCGTCACTGGCGGCAAATCGAAATTTGCTCCTTGCGCGGAAAGCGATGTTTTGAAGCCCGCGCTTTGCGCTTATGGCATTGAAGAAAGCAGAGTTCTTGCGGAAAATCAGGCGAAAGACACAATTCAAAATTTCAAATTTTCAGCGCAACTTCTTGCAGAAAAATCGGGAGTTTCCGTCCAGCAAATTTTGGATTCGCCGATTACCGTCATCACGAGCGATTTTCACATCGCGCGCGCCGAACGCCTTGCAAAGCGAATGGGCTTTACGAATATTTGCGGCGCGGCTTCTCCCACGCCTTTGCTTTTTGTGCCGAATTGTTATGCCCGCGAAATCTGCTCATATATAAAATTGAATTTGCGAATCTTGTTGACCGGAAAACCCAATCGGCAAATGCTCGAAAATTGAATGAAATTTTTTTTCTAATTTTATCCGCTCGAATTTCTCTAAACAGAATATTGTCTTTCGCGCAAAATTATGATACAATAATTTTATGAGCAAGACTTCTGTAAAAAAGGTGGGCATTCTCACCAGCGGTGGTGATGCCCCGGGATTGAACGCGGCTATTCGCGGAGTTTGTCGCGCGGGCATGATTCACTATGGAATGGAATTCGTCGGAATCAAAAACGGCTATCGCGGGCTGGTGCAAGGAAACTGCGTTCCGCTCACTTCGAAAGATTTGTCGGGAATTCTGACGCTCGGCGGAACGCTTTTGGGAACAAGCCGCGAAAAGCCTTTCAAGGCGAAAGAGCCGAATGCCGAAACTGGCCTTATGCCTGTCGAAGCAATCAAAAAGAATTATAAAAAAATGGGATTGGACGCGCTCGTCTGCTTGGGCGGAAACGGCACGAACACTACGGCGAGCCTTCTTTCCGATGAAGGTCTGAACGTGATCGGACTTCCCAAGACAATTGACAACGATATCGTTTTTACTGATATGACATTCGGCTTCCACACCGCGCTCGATGTTGCCACCGAAGCCATCGACAGAATTCACACCACGGCGCACAGCCACAGCCGCATTATGGTCATCGAAGTGATGGGGCACAAGGCGGGCTGGCTCGGCCTTTATTCAGGAATTGCTGGCGGCGGCGACGTGATTCTTCTTCCCGAAATTCCTTACGACATCGAAAAAGTCGCGGAAAGCGTGATGGCTCGAAAAGAAGCTGGCAAAGAATTTTCAATCGTCATCGTTGCGGAAGGCGCGCTTTCGAAAAAAGAAGCTAAGCTCGAAAAAAAGGCTTTCAAAAAAAAGCGAGCCGAAATGCCTTATTCGATCGCGTACCGCGTGGCGCAGGAATTGGAAGAAGCCACAAAATTGGAATCGCGCGTGACGGTTTTGGGATATTTGCAGCGCGGCGGAACTCCTTCGCCTTACGATCGTGTTTTGGCAAGCCAATACGGAGTGGCGGCCGCGGATTTTTTGGCGAAAGAAAAATTCGGAAATTTGGTCGCGCTTCAAAACAATAAAATTGTGGCCGTTCCGCTCAAAGATGTCGCGGGCAAAGTGAAAAACGTTCCGCTCGATCATCCGATGCTTTTGGCGGGCCGCAATTTGGGAACATCTTTTGGCGACTGAAAATTTCAAATGCCGATTTTGCGCCGAATGCGCGGGTCTTGCATGTTCCGGAGAGCTTCCCGGAATGGGCGGCGTTTTCGGCGGAAAAAACAACGTCCTCAATTGCGCCGCATGGAAAAAAATTTTTTCCAAATTGAATTCAAGTCAAATTCAAAATGCCGAATCAAAATTGAACGAAGCGGGCTTTAAATTTTTCCGGCTCGCGCCAATCACTGGAGCGATGGAAAATATCGGCTGGCACGACGAAGAAAGTTTTTACGCGCCTTTCATAAAATCTTGCGCCAACGCGAAAATCGGCTTGAGCATCGGCGACGGCATTCCCGACCAAAAATTGATTTCCGGAATAAATGCCGTTCGCGCGCTCGCGCCACAAAAGGCGGCAGTTTTTTTCAAGCCGTATCCGCAGCAAAAATTGTTCGAGAGAATTGAATGGGCGGAGGATGTCGCGGAATTTTTCGGAATCGACATCGATGCGTACAATATCATCACGATGCGCGGCAAAGCAAATCTTGAAAAAAAATCTGCGGCGCAGTTGCGTGAATTGCGGCAGGCGGCAAAAATTCCGTTTGTTGTAAAAGGCATTTTCACAAAAGAAGATTTGCGCTTGGTGGAAGAATTGCGACCAGATGTCGCGCTTGTTTCAAACCACGGCGGGCGCGTGGAAACGGAAATCGGAAGCACGGCGGAATTCCTGCAAAACAATTTTGCATTTTTGAAAAAGCATTGCGGACAAGTTTGGGTTGACGGCGGAATCCGCACAAAGCAAGACGCGATTGTGGCGGCGGCATTGGGCGCAGAACAAATTCTGCTTGGCCGCCCGCTGATTTCCGCATTTTGCAAAAGCGGCGAACAAGGCGTAAAAAATTTTTGCGATTCGCTTTTTTGAAATTTATTCTTCTTGCAAAATTTCGTCAGTCGTCATCAATTGCACATGCAAAGGCGAAAGTCCTTCCAAAGTTAATTCGGCGGCGCGTTCCTTTTCCTCGTTCAAACCTGAAACCGCGTCGGTAACGTAAACAGTATAAATGCCAGCGTCAATCAAATCGAACGCGGTGAAAAGCACGCAGCATTCTGCGACAACGCCCGTAACGAAAACTCTTCGCGCATTTTTGCAAGCCGCCAAAACTCGCTCATTTTTCAGCGAAGAATATCTGCTTTTTTGAATGACAGGAAATTTTTTCGCAAGCGGTTCAAATTCTGGCAAAAGCTCGTTCGACCAAGCGTCGTTGTTCACGGCGGCGTTTTCGATATTGTAATTTTTCCAAACTCCGCGCGCGCTTTCGTCCGCAATGAATTTCGTGAGAATCACTTCGTCAAATTTTTCGCTTTGCACCAAACGCAAAATATTTTTCGCCGCGCCCGCCGTGTCGCGGCATTCCCATTTCGCGCCGCGCGTATAAACATTTTGCATGTCGATAATCAAAAGCAAGTCGCCTTTCATTTCAAAGACCTGTGCCTTCGTCGATTCCCATCATAATGTTCATGCATTGGACTGCCGCGCCGCTCGCGCCTTTTCCCAAGTTGTCGAATCGTGCGCAAAGGCAAATGCGCTCGTCGTTGCCGAAAACAAAAATCTGCATTTCATTTGTGTCGCGCAAAGTGTTGGCGGGAATTGTCGAGCCAATCAAGATGCCTTCTCCATTCGGCGGCGCGACTTTTACGAAGCGGCAATTTTCGTAGTGTGAGGCAAGTTCGTCCCGCAAATTCTTCACGTCGATTTTTTTTGAAAGCAGGCGCGAATGAAGCGGAACAGTTACAGTCATTCCGTTGAAGTAGTCGCAAATGTACGGATTGAAAATCGGCTCGTAGGAAAGCCCCGCGATTTTTTTCATTTCAGGCAAATGCTTGTGTTCCTGCGTGAGCGCGTATTCTCTCGGGGATTCCAATTCGAAACTGCGCTCGGGATCTTCGTATTGCGCGATGGCTTTTTTTCCCGCGCCGCTGTATCCTGAAACCGCGTGGCAAACAACAGGATAATCCGGCGAAATAATTCCACGTTGAACGAGCGGATAGACCAGCGCGATAAAGCCGCTTGCGTAGCAGCCTGGAACTGCGACGCGCTTTGAGGAAATTATTTTTTGTCGGAATTCCGCGCCGAGTTCCGGAAATCCATACGCCCATTCGGGATTCGTTCTGTGCGCCGTGGAAGCGTCGATGATTTTTGTTTCGGGATTCGTACAAAGCGCGACGGCTTGGATTGCTGCGGCATCGGGCAAACACAAAAATGTAAAGTCCGAGGCGTTTATGCATTCGGCGCGCGCGGCGTCATCCTTGCGCTTTTCTTCGTCAATCAAAATCAATTCGATGTCGCTGCGATTTTTGAATCGCTCGAAAATCTTGAGACCGGTTGTTCCTTCTTTTCCGTCGATGAAAACTTTGTACATAAATCAAGTATAGAATAAAATTTAAAAAAATGCAATCGGCAGAAATTCGCGCGGGGAAGATATATTTTGTATGTTGCCGGAAACCGCCGTCGGCGAAGAAATACAAAATATATTTTTCCGCCGCAAACGGAAGCAGGAAGATATATTTTGTATTTTGCTCGGAACGCGCGTCGGTGGCGATATATAAAATATATTTTGCTCCCGCAAGAAAAAGCAGGAAAATATATTTTCTCGTTTGTTCCCGCAAGCGGAGGCGCGTCGATATATTTTCTACATCGCTCAAAACGACTTGCGGCAAGAAACTAGAAAATCTATCTTGCTTCCGCAGGAAAAAGCAGAAAAGTAGATTTTCTACCTTGCCCGCGAAAAAGACGGGCAGGTAGATTTTCTCGTTTGCCACGCATGAGATTGTTGGAAAAGGCGAAGAATGCTGGGTTTTTCCTCTAGTCAAACTTGCGAAAATTTGCTAAAATATGCTTTTAGTATGCCTTTAAATAAAAATATCCACAAAGTTATGGTGATCGGCTCAGGTCCGATTGTGATTGGTCAGGCGGCGGAATTCGACTACGCCGGAACTCAGGCGTGCAAGGCGCTCAAGGAACAAGGGCTGGAAGTTGTCCTTGTCAATTCGAATCCTGCCACGCTGATGACGGATCATTCAATGGCGGACGCGATTTACATTGAGCCGCTCATTCCCGAAGTTATCGAGCGAATTATCCTGAAAGAAAAACCCGATTCTCTTTTGTCAACTTTGGGCGGGCAGACCGGCCTCACGCTTTCGATGGAATTGGCGAAAAGCGGATTTTTGGAAAAGAACGGCGTGCGGCTTTTGGGCGCGGTGCCCGAAACGATCGACAAAGCCGAAGACCGCCAAATGTTCAAGGACACGATGCTTTCGATTGGCGAGCCTTGCATTCCTTCGAAGGTCGTCACGAATTATGAGGACGCGGAAGAATTCGTCAAGAACGAAATCGGATTTCCCGCGATAATTCGGCCCGCGTTTACGCTTGGCGGCACGGGCGGCGGAATTTGCTACAATGAATCCGACTTGAACGAAATCGCGCACAATGGCTTGCATCGTTCGCCGATTCATCAGATTCTCGTGGAAAAATGCATTTCGGGCTGGAAGGAAATCGAATTCGAAGTGATGCGCGATTCTGCCGGAAATGTGATCACGGTTTGTTCGATGGAAAATTTCGATCCTGTTGGCGTGCATACTGGAGATTCGATTGTAATCGCGCCGGCGGTGACGCTTTCCGACAAAGAATATCAAATGCTGCGGACGGCGGCTCTCAACATAATTTCCGCGCTCAAAATCGAAGGCGGATGCAACTGCCAGTTTGCGCTGAATCCTGAATCTTTCGAATACGCCGTGATTGAAGTGAATCCGCGCGTTTCGCGTTCTTCCGCGCTGGCTTCCAAAGCCACCGGCTACCCGATTGCGAAAGTGGCGGCTTTGATTGCGATTGGCTACACTCTCGATGAAATCCAGAATTTCGTCACGAAAAAAACGGCGGCTTGCTTCGAGCCGGTTTTGGATTATGTCGTCGTCAAATTCCCGAAATTTCCTTTCGACAAATTTGTTTACGCCGCGCGAAAATTGGGAACGCAGATGAAAGCGACGGGCGAAGTTATGGCGATCGGACGCACGTTCGAAGAAGCCTTGATGAAGGCGGTTCGCGGCGCGGAAATCGGCGTGGCTTCGCTAAACTTGCCGGCGTTCGCGCAGGAAAGCGACGACAAAATTCGCGAGCGCGTGGGCGAGTGCACCGACCAAAGGCTTTTCGCGATTTTCCAGGCTCTCAAGCGAAAGATTATGACCGTCGCGCAGATTCATCAAGTCACGATGATTGACGAATGGTTCTTGGAAAAGTTGAATCTGCTCGTGGCAATGGAAGAAAATTTCTGCGCAGTGAAAAACGGCGCGCGCGATTTCACGCAGGAATTTTATCTTGAGGCAAAGCGGCTCGGCTATCCCGACGCGGTTATCGAAAATTTGACTGGAAAGAAAATCGTGGGCACGAGCGGAAATCTTGCCGAAGAAAATGCCGCGCGTGAAATTCTTGCTGCAAATTCTGCTGGAAAAAAATCCGACAAAGTGGCGCACGTTCCGCATTCCTACAAAATGGTCGATACTTGCGCGGGCGAGTTCAACGCGGAGACTCCGTATTTTTACGGTGGCTTTGGCGAAGAAAACGAAGCGGCGGCATTTTTGAAAGAATTGCACGGCAAAAACGATTCGGCAAATCCGCGCGGCACGATTGTCGTTCTCGGCTCTGGCCCGATTCGCATTGGTCAGGGAATCGAATTCGACTACGCTTCGGTTCAATGCGTTTGGTCGCTCAAAAAACTTGGCTACGAAGTTGCGATAATCAACAACAATCCCGAAACCGTTTCCACGGATTTTGACACGGCGGATAGACTTTATTTCGAGCCGCTCACTCCCGAAGACGTTATGGGCGTGATCGCGACGGAAAGGCCGCTCGGCGTTGTCGTGGCGTTCGGCGGACAAACCGCGATAAAATTGACGAAATTCTTGGATTCGCAGGGAATCAGGATTTTGGGAACGAGCGCGGATTCGATTGACTTGGCGGAAGACCGCGAGCGTTTCGACGAGCTTTGCGAACGGCTTGCGATAAAGCGGCCGAAAGGTCTCACCGTCCTCACGCTGGACGAGGCTTTGGACGCGACGGCAAAATTGGGCTATCCTGTTTTGTTGCGACCGTCGTATGTTTTGGGCGGACAAAATATGATCGTCGCTTTCAACGATGACGACGTTCGCGAATATATGAAAATCATTTTGTCGCACGGAATCGAAAATCCCATTTTGATTGACCAATATATGATGGGAATCGAGCTGGAAGTTGACGGCATTTGCGACGGCGAGGACGTGCTCATTCCCGGAATTATGGAACACATCGAGCGCACGGGAATTCATTCGGGCGATTCGATTGCGGTTTATCCAAGTTGGAATTTGAACGATGTGCTCCGCGAAAAAATCGTAAAGCAGTCGCAGGATCTTGCGCTCAAGCTCGGCACGAAAGGTTTGGTGAACATTCAATATTTGATTTACAACAACGACCTTTACATAATCGAAGTGAATCCGCGCTCAAGCCGAACAGTTCCGTACATCAGCAAAGTCAGCGGCGTTCCGATGGTGGAATTGGCGACGCGCGCGATGCTCGGCGAAAAAATCCGCGACATGGGATACGGAACTGGGCTTTACAAAATTCCGCCGTATTTTGCGGTGAAAGTTCCTGTGTTCAGTTTCGAAAAATTGATGGACGTGGACACGCATCTCGGTCCTGAAATGAAATCCACTGGCGAAGTTTTGGGAATCGCCAACACGATGGAAGAGGCTTTGTTCAAAGGCTTGATTGGCGCGGGCTACAATATGAAGCGTTCGGGCGGCGTTTTGTTCAGCGTGCGAAAAACCGATCGCTACGAATTGCCAGAATTGGCGCGAAAATTCTACGACATGGGATTCAAGCTTTTCGCCACCGAAGGCAACGCGCAGACTTTGCGCGATTTCGGAATGGAAGTGGAAGTCGTCAATAAAATCAGCGAAAATCCCGAAAACAATATTTTGAATTTGCTGGATTCTGGAAAAGTCGATTACATAATTTCCACTTCGGCGAAAGGCCGCGATCCGCGCGCCGACTCGGTGAAAATGCGCCGCCATGCCGTTGAGCGCGACATTCCTTGCCTCACTTCGCTTGACACGGCAAACGCGCTCGCGAATTGCCTCAAGTCGAAATATTCGGCGGAAAATGTCGAACTTGTGAACATCAACACTTTGCGCACGAAAAAGCAAAAAATCAAATTCACGAAAATGGATTCCACCGGAAATGATTTCATCGTCATCAACGCGATCGAGCAGGCGGTGAATAATCCTTCCGGGCTTGCCGTGCGTTTGTGCGACAGGCGCGGCGGCGGAATCGGCGCGGACAGTTTGGTTTTGATTGAATCGTCGGATTTGGCGGACGCGAAAATGCGCTTTTTCAATCTCGACGGAACGGAAGGAAAAATGGCTGGCAACGCAATTCGCTGCGTGGGAAAATATTTGTACGACAACAACATCAATAGCATTCAGGAAAAGCATGGCAAAAAAAGCGACGCCACCGAAACGATCACGATTGAAACGGAAAGCGGCGTGAAAACTTTGGTGCTTTACAAGCAGGATGGAAAAGTTACGTCCGTCACTGTTGACATGGGTCGTCCGACTTTCGCAAGCCAAACGCTCCCCACGACTTTGGAAGAAAGCGATGTGCCGATTTCCGATATGAATAAAGAGAACGCCTCGCTTTTGCCAAAACGCGCCGTTTTGAACGCGCCGCTTTTGGTGGACGGAATTCAGTACGACGTAACTTGCGTGGGCGTTGGAAATCCGCATTGCGTCGTGTTCAGCAAATTCGTGGACAAAGAGCCGCTTGAAACGCTCGG
This sequence comes from uncultured Treponema sp., assembly GCA_947174385.1. Lineage (GTDB taxonomy): Bacteria > Spirochaetota > Spirochaetia > Treponematales > Treponemataceae > Treponema_D. The sequence continues at coordinate 2,264 of CAMWIU010000053.1, read as the reverse complement.
CCCGCTTTTTGAAAATCACGCGGCGTTTCCGAATCGCACGAACACGGAATTCGTGCGCGTGGCAGGCCCGAACGAACTCAAGATGCGGACATGGGAACGCGGCAACGGCGAAACTTGCGCTTGCGGAACAGGAGCATGCGCGGCGGCAATCGCGTCGGTTCTCAACGGATTTTGCCCGATAAACCAAAACATCACGGTGAGAGTGCGCGGCGGAAATTTGATTGTAAAATACACCGGTGAAACGGTTTTCCTTTCGGGCGGAACGCAATCATGCTTTGACGGCGAAGTTGAAATTTAGGCGATGCTTGAAAAATGAATTTTAAGGGAACGCGCCGCGCGGACGCGAAGAATTTTTTAATTGTTCTTACAACGATTTTTCTCATTGCGCTCGGCGGATGCCGTTCCACGAAATTCGCCGATGAGCAAACGCAGATTCTTCCCGACGGTCTTGAAATAAACGCGCAGGACGAAGTTTTTAAAATCTACGATACGGATTTTGAAGATGAATTTCAGCAAGGCGAAAAATTCATTTTCCTGCGCTTGTATTTTCCGAATTACAAAAACAAGTTGAGCGGCGTGAACATTTTGAAAGGCCTGATAGTTTCGATTGATCCGACTGATGAAAAAGTCAGCCACACTTCGATGGGCTTTGATTTGCACGACAATTTTTACGGCCTCACTCGCTACAAGCCGCAACATTTGAAGCTCGAATCGTGCCTGAATCCGCAAACAAACAGATATATGAAAATGTGCGACAAATACAAGTCGTTGCAGATGACGCTCGCCATAAAAGTTTCCGCGCAGGAATACGAAGCCACGAAAGAATTTTTGGAACGCGATTACGCCGAGGGAAAAGTAAAATATTCGATTCCGAAAAATCTTCCGCTCGGTTTTTGGGGAGTGAAACGAAAAAAACAAAAGACCGCGCAGGAAAGAAATTTCGGCGGCATTCCTTCCAAAAAAGGCTACGTCGATCCGGTGGATGAAAAAAAATACAAATTCGTGTGCTCGTCGTATTTGGCTTATGTTTTGGCGAACACAGTTCAAAGCGTGCGCGATTTTTTCATCGAAAATCAAATCGACTACAATTATGTGATTCCCACAGATTTGATTTTTTTTCCGGGCGCGCAAAAACTTTTCGTTTCCACTTGGGCGGACTACGAAATTGCGGCCGAGGAATTTGTAAAATCTCAGCCGCTTTTTGCAGAATATTTTTCAGAATGAGTGACACCTCGAAAAAATTGCCAAAAGCAATTTTTTCGAATGTGCCTTTATCTGTATTCGTATTTGAAATCGGACTGATCGATCATTTCGTTTACGGTCGTTCCGAATTTTTGCGCCACATTGTACGTCGTGGATTTTACGCAATTTTTATTTTCATCGTACTTATAGAAAATTCGTGTTCGGCGTTTTCCGTCCGCGCCATAAACTGTGTATTCATTCACGGTGAAATCTTCGTTGTATGAAAAAACTTCGCGTTCTGCCAAATCGTCGAAAACATCAAATGAAGTGATTTCCAAAAGATTTCCGCTGCTGTCGTATTTGTAAACTTTCCGAGTGTCGAGCTGGCCGTTCGCGAAATAGGAGCAGCATTCTTCCAGCAAATTAGCGTCGGAATATTTGAAAGTATTTTTCCAAATCAAGTCGCCTTTCGCATTGTAATAAATTTCTTCGGCAGGATTCGCGCCTTCATTTTTGTAAACGGATTTTCCAGTCAGATTGTCTTTGCCGTCATATTCGCTGTCTTCCGATTTGATTCCGTTTTCGTCAAACGAAGTGACGATTTTCCAAAAAATTTTTCCGTTGTCGTCATAGCAAATTTGCGAAAAAAGATTTCCGTCGTCGTTGTAAGAGTATTCGATTCTGTTGACGATTTGTCCCGCTGCGTTGAATTCGCTGGAACGAATTTCCAAGCCATTTTCATTGAATTCATGAAAATAATTTGTTTTGGGTGTTCTGTAGTAGTCGCCGAATTTTGTCGTGATTTCGAAATTTGTTTCCGTGTAATTTTTCACGTTTCCAAACGGCCTTGGCAAAAAGAATTGCGAAGCGTCGTCGGCGAAAACGCAAAATCCGATTGCGAAGAGAATCATGGCAGATAAAATTTTTTTCATAAAAACTCCTACTCCTAATTTTTACAGATATTTTCATTATCGTCAAGGGCACGAAATTTTTTGAGGAATATTTTGGATTCAAAATCTTCATTATAGATAAAAATTTGCCGATAAATTTTTTATGGGCAACGAGAATGAATTTCAAAAAAA
>CAMWIU010000052.1 GCA_947174385.1 uncultured Treponema sp. | reverse complement strand
TTCCATAAGATTATTTTAACTCCAAAATGCAATTTTTTCTAGTGATTTTTTGCGCATGATTTTAAAATCGAAAATATTGCCGCTAATCTTTTTTGCGAAAAATTCGACTATTGTAAAAAAATGAATTTTGTTTTACAATGTTTTCATGCAAAAAATTATCGTTATCGGGTCGGGCGGGCGCGAGCATGCAATCGCATGGCGGCTTGCCCAAAGTGATTCTGTCGAAGAAATTTTGTGCGCGACTGGAAACGGCGGCACTTGCAACGAAAAAAAATGTCGGAACGTTCCGCTTCCCAAATCGGGCGCGAACGGCGAAAATCCTTATGTTGAAATCGCAAAAAAAGAAAAATGCACGCTCGCTGTAATCGGGCCGGAAGATCCGCTTGCCGAAGGTTTGGCGGATGAATTTTGGGCGGCAGGAATTCCGTGCGTCGGCGCGAAGAAGGCCGCGGCGCAACTCGAAGCAAGCAAAGATTTTGCGAAAGCGTTTATGAAAAAATATCGCGTTGCCAGCGCAGAAAGCGAAACTTTTTGCGAGCAGGTTGCGGCGGAAAATTACATTAAAAATCACGGCGCACCAATCGTGATAAAAGCCGACGGGCTTGCGGCTGGAAAAGGCGTGGTTGTGGCGAAGACGCTTGAGCAGGCGCTCGCGGCGGTGGACGACATTATGAATTCCGGGCGAGTGGGAAGCGCGGGAAAAAAAATTGTCGTGGAAGATTATCTTTCGGGAATTGAAATGTCGGTTTTGGCGGCGGTGAGCGTCGATGAAAATTCAATCAAAAAAGGCACGGCTACAATAGTTCCGTTTTTGCCTGCGCGTGACCACAAGCGTTTGAACGACGGCGCGAAAGGTCCGAACACTGGCGGCATGGGCGCGGTGTGTCCCCTCCCCGACGTAACGCCCGAAATTATGAAGCAGTTCGAAGAAAAGATTTTGCGCCCAACTTTGGACGGCTTGATTGCGGAAAAATTCGATTATCGCGGATTCATTTTTTTCGGCGTGATGATAACTCCGGACGGCCCAAAACTTTTGGAATACAATGTTCGGCTCGGCGATCCCGAAACTCAAGCCGTGTTTCCGCTCATGGATTTTGATTTTGCGAAAATGTGCGAGGCGATTGCGCAGGGAAATTTGAACGAATTCAAATTGAATTGGAAAAAAGAATTCGCGGTCGCTCCAGTCGTCGTTTCAGGCGGATATCCTGGCGCGTACAAAAAAGGCGTTCCGATTTCCATCGACGAAAACATTTTGCAAAAAAACGGCGCGAAAATTTTCGTGGCGGGCGCAGTTGAAGAAAGCGGTGCGGCAGATTCAAAAGATTCGTCCGAACGCAAAATGCTCACAAGCGGCGGGCGCGTTCTCGCAGTTTGCACGACGGCAGAAACTTTCGATGCGGCTTGGAAAAAATCATACGACGCTTTGGAAGCCGTAAAATTCGATGGAATGTTTTTCCGAAAAGACATTGGCTTGCCGGGTGCGGCGGTTTCGGAATAAGACAGATTTTTTTGCAAGGAAAAACTATGGAAGAAATCAGAATTGACACGGCGCGTGGAATGGAGTTTTCCATGAACGACAAAGAAATGTACCAAGATATGGTGCAAATGTTCGTCGAACAAAAAGCCGAAAGCGTTTCCGCGATCACGGAATTTTTTGAAAAACAAGATTGGGAAAACTACAAAATCCGCGTGCACGGACTCAAGTCAAACGCGCGAATGGTGGGCGCGGTGCAACTCGGCGATCTTGCGGAAAAATGTGAACACGCTGCACGTGAAAGCGATACGGCGTTCATTCAAGCGAACACGAGCGAACTTTTCGCACTTTACGAACAGACGCTTGACGCTTTGCAAAAAATCGATTTTGCCGCATTGTAATTGCAGAATTGCGAAGCGCGTTAGAAAATGCATGCCGCTTCAATATTCCACAATTTTGTATTCAACTTTTTCACTGGCTTCGTCAACCGTGACTAGTGCGAATGCTTTTTTGAAGGCATAAGACGGAACGACTACTTCAACAAATTTGTTAAAATTGTGCTCGCTGTATTCGTGCGCGTGTCCGGCAAAAATAAACTTGACATTATGCCGCGCAAAAATCGCAATCATCTTGTTGCGCTCAATCGTATTTCCGAACGCAAAATGATATTGCCCATTTTGTTCGACAAACGGAGGGTAATGGCAAAAAATAATTTTCGGATCAGAGTCGGCTTCGAGATTTTTTTCCAAATCTTCAAGTTGACTTGCGCCTAAAGTTCCGTTCGCGCTGTCCAAAAAATAAAACCAAAATCCTTTTTTATCAGAATCCGCATCCAAGAAAAATTTGTAATATGAAACGCCCGGCCAAATTTTTTCTTTCCAAATTTTCCAGCCTTCATTGTACAAATCGTGATTTCCCAAAATCGAATAAATTTTAAAATCGTCCACTCTAAAAATTTCTTTAGCTTTTTCGCGCCAACTTTGTGAAGCCTCGTTGAACAAATCGGCCTCGTTCTCGCGTCCGGCATTTAAAGTGTCGCCCAAATTGATAATGAAGTGAGGCTTCAATTCGTCCTGCGTGGAAAAAAACGATTCGAATTTTTGCAAGAATTCTTTTTCGCGGCGTTCGGTTTTTTCCGTGCCGAAATGCGTGTCCGTCAAAATTAAAAAACTGTATTTTGCAGAATTCGCTTCGAGTTTCGGAATGTTTGGTGATTGCAAAATTTTTATTTTGTGGCTTCGGGAATCCACCGAAGTTCCGCCGTAAAGATAAAGTGGCGAGCCGAATTCGCATGCGGAAAAAACGGCCGCAAATATAAAAAAGATTGTATTCAATATAATTGTGCGCAATGTAAATTTTTTCCAGCCGAATTTCAAAATGAAAACCTCACATTGAATTTTACGAGCGCGTAACTCACATAAATCACCGAAGCCAAAAAATCTGTCGTGCCCCATTCAATTTGCGTTGCCAAACGCAGGTGCTCATCAAAATTGTATGCCACGCCCGCTTGCATTTGCGGACAAAAAAACAGCGGGTGGCGAAAATCGCTGTACGAGCCGAGCGCGGCGAAAATTTCCAGCCCGAAATTCCACGCCTTGCAAAATTCATTTTTGAAAACGATGTCGCATTCGCAAAGATGAAAATCAGGAATGTCGGGAAAAAATGTCAGCCGCCAAGAATAACCGAGTCGCCCCCCAATCGAAAAATTTTTTTTGGAATTCCATCGAGCCGCGCTTTCAAAAATAAAATCGTGCTCGTCGTAATAGCAGGAATATTTTTGCTGCCTATATGAAGAAGCTCCCCCCAGCCGCCATTCGCCTCGATCCGTCTGAAACATGAGCGGAATCCATTGCGTGCGAAAAATCGCATTCAAAATATTTTCTTCAATTTGAATCGCGGCAAATCCCAAAAACGGTGTCAAGTCAAAATTGTATTCGGCAGAAAAAAAAGTCTGGTCGTGCTCGATGCCGCGGTTGAAAGTCCGAGACAAATTGAATTGCAAATAATGTTTGGGCTTTTGATTTTTGTTTGGAAGAAGATTTGCAGCAAACGCGAAATTCAAAGCCGAAAAAACTAGAATGAAAAATGCCAAAAGGATTTTTTTCATTTTGAAATTATTGGAGATGATCGGACTTGAACCGACCCTCCAGTCGCGCACATCGTGTGCGCCACTTTCAGGCCGCCTTCGCTCGCTTACGGCAACATCCTGTTGCCTTTTCGCCGTGGGCGCGCTCGCTTCGGTAGTCGGTACATCATTGCAAAAAAAATTACCGAGTTGAAATCCCCATTGGTGGAAGATTTCTAATGGAGATGATCGGACTTGAACCGACTACCTCTTGCATGCCATGCAAGCGCTCTAGCCAGGTGAGCTACACCCCCGAATTATTTCATTTTATCAAAAGCGGAATTTTTTGTCAATAGCCCGCGCCTTTATTTTTGCAGCCAGCCTTCGCGGACGGCTTGTTCAATGCATTTTTGAACCCAAGGCCAAATTCGCGGCATAAATTCTTTCACCGGCGACATTCGCTTTTCGCAATCTGCGACCGAGACTTTCGCCAAGGTCCAAGTGTGTCCGCCCGTGAGCGTGTTGTGTACAAAAGGCTGAATCCTGTCCATGCAATTTGCGTAGCGTGAATCCGCGCTTTGCATCGCGTCAAATTCTTCCCAAAGCCCGCGAAGTTCTTTTGCCAAATCTTCGGGCAAATGCGAATAAAGTTTGTCGGCGGCGGCTTTTTCGCGCTCTTCTTTCGTGATGTTTCCTGTCTTGTCAAAAGCGAAAGTGTCGCCCGCATAAATTTCAATCAAATCGTGGACGACGCACATTTTTACTGCGCGTTCGACATTCGGAGTTTGCTCGGCGTAATCTTTGAAAAGCATCGCCATCAGCGCGATGTGCCAGGAATGTTCCGCGTCATTTTCGCGGCGACTTCCGTCGGTCAAAATTGTGCGGCGCAAAATGCCCGTCATTTGGTCGGCTTCCACGGTGAATTTTAAAATCGCGTCCAGCCGCGCGTCGCCCGAAGAAGTGAAATTTTTGATGATTTCTTCAAAAGGTTTTTCCATAACCAATTTTAACAGAATCGGCTGAAATCGTCAAGTGCGCGTGTTTGTGTTGTTTGTTTTTTTGAAGCCAATTATGAATGTTTTGCTTCGCGAGTTTTTGTGCAAGTCAAACATTTGAGCAAAAACTCGATGAGCAAGTCGCACGGCTTGCGACCAGATGCTAGTCCCAACGGAAGCGAAAATTTTTGTTCCTGTCGTGCAGCGAAACGGACTCGCCTGTGCGTGGCGCACAGTGTGAAATAAATTTCCTTGCAGAGCCGGAATAAAAAAAAGTCCCTTCGGGACTTTTTTTTATTCCGGAAAGATGGGGATTCGAACCCCAGGTGGCATTTCTGCCACGCACCCCTTCCAAGGGTGTACCTTAAACCACTCGGACATCTTTCCAATCAGAAAGCTGTGCGCAACATACACACAGCTTTCCAAAAAAAAAGTCTGCCAAAAAGCAGACTCGTGAGACTGACAGGGTTCGAACTTGCGACCTCCACCTCCGCAGGGTGGCGCTCTATCCAGCTGAGCTACAGTCTCAAAAAAATTGCTTTGCGTTTAGGCAAACGGAAGCGACAGGAGTCGAACCTGCCCAGCCCTAATGGAACTGACGGATTAGCAATCCGTTGTATTACCGCTCTACCACGCTTCCAAAATACGGAGCGAGAGGGATTTGAACCCCCGGAACCCGCAAAGGTTCAACGGTTTTCAAGACCGCCGCGTTCGACCACTCTGCCATCGCTCCAAAAGTGTTTTAAAATAATAGCATATTTTTCAAGTTTTTGTCAAGTGCCTTGAAGAAAAATTTGGCGGATTTCCATCGAGTGATATTTGCAGAGGGCGCTATTTTTTGGCGCGTTTGCCGTGAAAAAATATTGAAAACGCTTGACAAGTTTTTGAAAAAACGGTATAAGAGTTGTTTTGAATTTTACAAATTTTTCTCACATCTTCTTGACTAAAAATCACCAATCGGTATAATTGAATTTGCGCTATGGCAGATGAAATTTTGCAGGCATACAATCTTATTAGGAGCGGAAATCCTTTCGAAGCGAAGGCGGTTCTTGAGCCAGTTTTGGTTTATGAATTGGACAACGGGGAAACGCTCTTTGCCGTGAGTTGCTGCAATTTTTGGATTGATGCCATAAGGCGTGCCGAGGAAATCGATGATTTTTTTGAACGCGGCGAAACTTACATAAACGAGTGGAAATCATTTTTGATTTTTTTGAAGCGCGGCAAAAAAATTTTCGAGCGGACGATGTTCGCCGTGCGGACGGGAGTTTTTACGCTCGCGCTCGACTGCTACAATCGGGTTGTCGTTGAAAAGAATTCCGCGCAAAAGGCGGAAATCCAACGCAAAATTGGTTTGTGCTACAAAAAATTGGGCGAATTTGAAATGGCTCGCAATTGCCTTGCGGAGGCGCTTTCTTTGAAAAATGACAGCGCGCCGATAATTGCCGAAGCCGCCGATTGCTACGCTTTGTGTTCGGAAGAACGGCATGCGAAAGTTTTGTTCCGCGAGGCGTTTTTCGTGGACGCGCAAAAAATTGATTTGGAATTTTTGGATTCGGAATTGATAAAATGCCTTGTGCGCAATGTAATGGAAAAAGGTTTTTCCGGCACCGCGCTTTTGGAATGGATTCCGGTTTATGGGCAGCTTTTCGGAATTTTTACGGTGAAACGCCGTCTCAAGCCGCAGGAAATCGCTCGGCTTAAAGGCGATGTGTATGCCGCTGAAATTGCGATGAAAGCTCCTTCGTGCCAAATTGAGCTTCTTACGCCGAGGCTCATCAACCTTTATTTTTGGCTTATTGATTATTATGTTTCGGTAAAAGAGGACATAAAAAAGACGAACGAAATCCTTACAAGAATAAAAATTCTTGATACGGAAATATATGAAATGTATGTGAAATGACAAGGAAAAGAGAATTAAAATAGGAGAAAAAAATGTCTGAAGAATTGATTAAGAACGTGCAGGCGAAACTCAAGGAAGAGGCATGGACGCGCGTCGCGATTGGCGGCGTTACGCCGAACGCCATCATGGATTTGTCGAAAATCGTGGACGAATCTTTCACGCAGGATTGCGCCATCCAAGTGCGCGACCTTTGCGACGAGCATTTGGCGCATTCAAAAGACAGCATCAGCGCGCTCTACATTTCGGGAATGATCGCATTGCGTCAAGGCGCGATCGACAATTCGGCTTTGGTGAGCCTTGTCGATATTTTCAACAAGAATAAAAAAGAGCAAGTCATCATCGATATTTGCAAAAAGATTTTGGCTGACGACGAGAACAATAAATTCGCGCTTCGCACTTTGGCGAACTGCTATCGCGAATCCAACAACGAAGAAATGTGGCCGCTTTACGAAAAACTCGTCAAGATTGATTTCGAAGAAGCGGACATGGCTAAGGCTTTGGCGGATCGCGCGGAAAAGCTCGGCAATTCCGATGATGCCATAAATTTCTATAAAAAAGCTTTGCTGCGATATGTTTCGTTGAAAAATTTCAGCGCGACGAAAGAAGTTTGGTCGAAGCTCGTTTCGCTTGTGCCCGAGGAAATTGACTTTTTCCTTTTGGTTCAGCGCAAAATCGCCAAATCAATCAGTGAAGAAAAAAGCGCGAATTTGATGCAGGAACTTTATGAATGGTACAAGGAAAACCAAAAGTGGGAAATCGCGATCGACATTCTGAAATTGAATTTGCAGATTGATGCCAAGGACAATTGGGCGCGTCGCGAACTCGTTGAATGCTACAAAGGACTTTACGCCGGCAGAAACAATTTGGACGACTACATCGCTTCAAGCGATCTCACTCAGAATTTCCGGAACGTTTTCGAAGCTATCAGCGATTTTGAAAAGCACATCGCGTTTGATAAAAACAGCTATGTTTTCCATCGTTCCTGGGGCGTGGGAAAAATCGTCAAATCGCAAAACGACGTTCTCACGATTAATTTCGGTAAGAAGAACGGCAAAAAGGAAATGGCTCTCAAAATGGCGGTGAACGCGCTCACTCCGCTCAAGAACGATCATATTTGGGTTTTGAAGGCGACGAAAAATCGCGAAGAGCTTTCGATGATGGCGAAAAAAGACAAAAAGGAAATGCTCACGCGAATCATAAAAAGTTTTGGCAACAGTTGCGACTTTAAGCGCATCAAGGCGGAACTTGTTCCTTCTATTTTGAATGCGAGTGAATGGACGGCTTGGAACAACGCCGCCAAAAAAATCCTAGAGTCGGATTCAACTTTCGGCGTGAACCCGAACGACATTACGCAATATATCGTGCGCGACCATGAAATCAGCTACGAGGAAAAATATTCCAACGAGTTCAAGGCGCAAAAGCAGTTCTTTGCCCGTGTTGACATCATCATGAAATTCATCAAGGACGAGAACACGGAAAAGGACAACGATTTGTTCAGCGACATGTATCAATATTTCATCGGCTTCATCAGGACTGTAACGCATGCGAACGAGCAGATTGTGGCGGCGTATCTTGTCGTGCAGAAAATCGGACAGCTTTTGCCGGCGCATGCATTCCAATGCAAATACACGTTCGCGCAAATTTACGGCGACCTTGAAGATCCGCGCGAAACTTACAACGCGCTCAAGGACACGAAAAACACTTCGCTCAAGGACGACTTCATCGCGGCTGTGCGGCTTCTACCAGACTGGCAGGAACAATTCCTCGCGCTTTTCCCGACCGTGCTCAAAAAGGAAATGCTCGACGCTTTGAAAGATGCAGGCGCGGAAGAGCGGCTCAAGAAATTCACTGCGGACGCTTATGAAAACGCCCGCGATTTCCGCAGCGCGATTGTCTTCATTTTTGAAAATTGCCAGGACGAGCAATGGTACAAGGAATCCTGCGTGAGCTACGAAAAGCAGCTCATCACGCTTTTGAACATCATCGAATTGTGCTGGCGCGAAATCACAAATCATGTGAACACGGTGGAAAACAAAAAGATTGCGAAGCAAGCCGAAACGCTTTTGTTCAAAAACGACGCGCTTGGAAAATACATGTTCTCGAAGGACGAGCAGACCGTCACGAAAATGTACACGCTTGTCAACGACATCGCGAACATCGACGCTTCGATAAAGACTTCGCTCCGCAACAGGATTTTGGAAAAATATCCCGACTACAAATTCCAAGCCACGGAAGAAAAATCCGCCGCGCCGAAGGGAATGCTTGTCACTGCCGCAAAGCTTGAAGAGAAAAAGGCTTTGGCGGAAAAAATCCAGAAAGTCGAGATTCCTGCCAACGCCAAGGAAATAGGCGAAGCGCGCGCGCAAGGCGACCTCAAGGAAAACGCCGAATACAAGGCCGCAAAGGAGCACCAGCATTATTTGAACGTGACGCTCGCGAAGTTGCAAGAAGAACTCAACCGCGCGATCGTGTTTGATCCGACCACGGCTTCCACGGCGATCGTTTCTTTCGGCACGAAAGTGACTTTGCTGAATCGCGACACAAATGAAAACGAAGCCTACACAATTATGGGGCCGTGGGAATCCGACCCGGACAACGGCGTGATTTCGTATATGTCGCCTCGCGGAAACGCGCTTTTGGACAAAAAGCCCGAGGAAGAATTTTCTTTCACGATAAACGAGCGGCAGTACAACTACAAAGTCTTGAAGATAGAAATCGCGAAATAGGCTTTCGCGGATTTCGAAAAGAGATGAAATGCGGCATTTTCGGAAAGTGAAATTTCCGAGGATGCCGCATTTTTTTTGGAATTTTTCGCGAAGCGAACGTACGAACGCAGGGTTTTAGGGGCTGCACCCCTAGGAGAGGGGGTAGCGAAAGATCGCGCGAGCGGACTGGAGCGAGGGGGAGACTTCCCCCTCATGAGTTTTCTGTGGCAACTTTAAACGCTTGATAAAAATTATTTTTTCTGCTATACTTTTTTCGCTATGAAAATCACTTCGGTTTGCTTAAGTCCTACGATTCAGAGAACTGTTTCGTTCAAGACTTTCATTTTGAACAAAGTCAATCGCTCGGAACGATATGGCGTGTGGGCTTCCGGCAAGGCCGTGAACGCCGCCCGCGTTTTGAATCAGCTCGAACAAGGCTGCGTGCGCGTTGTTTGTCCGCTCGGCGAAGAAAATTATCGACGCTTTGCTGAATTTGCAGAACGCGACATTTTGCCTTTGAGTTCTGTTATGATTCCAGGGAACACTCGCGAATGTTGGACGGTTTTGGATTCCACCGCGCACACGACGACTGAACTTGTGGTGGGCGAGCCGGCTTTGGAAAAATTGCCGGAAAGCAAAGTCGAAGAATTCATCGATGCGATTGCGGAAAGCCTTTCGGATTCCGACGCGCTTTTGCTCGCTGGCAGCCGCCCGGAAATTTGGCCCGACGATTTTTTCACGCGAATTTGCCAAATGGCCGCCGAACAAAATAAAATCACTTTGGCGGATTTTTGGGGCGACGATTTGAAGCGCGCTCTCAAAACTTGCGAGCCTACAATCATCAAAATAAACGAAGAAGAATTCTTTTCCACGTTCGGAGGAAAGGGCGGCGCGGCGGGCTTGAAAAACGCGCTTGTTTCCGCAAGCAAAAAAAATGATTCGATTTTCATCGTGACGCGCGGAGACAAAAGCACTCTTGCCGCGCAAAAAGGAAAAGTTTTCGAAGCCGAAAGCGAAAAGAATTTGCGCATTGTGAACACGACAGCATGCGGCGACGCTTTTGCCGGAGGATTTTTGTACGAGTTTTTGAAAACTGGCGAAATCCAAGCCGCGCTGGAAAAAGGAACTTGGTGCGCCGCGCGAAATTCGGAAAACGAATGCCCAGGTTCAATCCAATAATATTTCGTGATTCGTGTGGAGGGTTTCATACCCCGACGCTTGCGTCGAGGTATGTTGATTTTTAATTTTTATTAAGGAAGAATTTATGTCAGACGAAAAACTTCATACTTTGCGCCACAGCCTTTCGCACGTTATGGCGGAAGCGATTTTGCATTTGTTTCCCGACGTGAAATTCGCCATCGGACCTGCGATTGAAAATGGATTTTATTATGACTTTGAATTCGGCGAAAAGAAAATTTCCGAAGAAGATTTTCCGGCAATTGAAAAGGAAATGCGAAAAATTCTCGCCACGAATTCTGATTTTGTCCGCGAGGAAATTTCGCGCGAAGCGGCTTTGGAACGTTTCAAAAATCAGCCGTACAAAATCGAATTGATTCAAGATTTGCCCGAAGGCGAAACGATTTCGATTTTCACGCAGGACGGTTTTTGCGATTTGTGCCGCGGTCCGCACGTTTCTAACACTCGCGAAATCAACGCGCAAAGTTTTAAACTTGCGAAAATTGCGGGCGCGTATTGGCGCGGCGATTCCGCCCGTCCGATGCTCACTCGCGTTTACGCCTTCGCGTTCGAAAAGCCGAACGATTTGAAAGAATATCTCAAGATGCTCGAGGAAGCCGAAAAGCGCGACCACCGAAAATTGGGCGTGCAGATGGATTTGTTTCATTTGGACACGGAAGATCCCGGTCAGATTTTTTGGCATCCGAACGGCTGGCAACTTTACGTTACGCTTCAAGATTACATGCGCCAAAAAGTTTCGGCGGACGGATATCAAGAAGTGAACACGCCTGCGATAATGCCGCGCTCGCTTTGGGAACGCAGCGGACACTGGGGGCATTATCAAAAAAATATGTTTATCACCGAAAGTGAAAAACGCATCTTCGCAGTGAAGCCGATGAATTGTCCGGGCGCGCTTGAGATTTTCAAAAGCCGCACTCGCAGCTACAAGGATTTGCCTTTGCGCCTTGCGGAATTCGGACACTGCGTCCGCAACGAGCCAAGCGGCACTCTTCACGGAATTATGCGAGTTCGTGGATTCGTGCAGGACGACGCGCACATCATTTGCACCGAAGATCAAATCGAAAGCGAAGTGGAAAAATTCTGCCGGCTTTTGCTTGACGTTTACAAGGATTTCGGATTTGAAAAAAATCTCATCGTAAAACTTTCTACGATGCCGGAAGATCATGTTGGCACGGAAGAAACTTGGCGGCAGGCGGAAAAAAAATTGGGCGCGGCTTGCAACGCCGCTGGAATGGAATATGAAATCCAGCCGGGCGAAGGCGCGTTCTATGGCCCGAAACTCGAATACACTTTGGTTGACGCGCTCGGTCGCCAATGGCAGTGCGGAACGATTCAGCTGGACTACCAGTTGCCTGGTCCCGAAAGGCTCAACGCCGAATATGTGGGCGCGGACAACGCCAAGCACAATCCAGTGATGCTTCATCGTGCGGTGCTCGGCTCGATAGAAAGATTTTTGGGAATCCTCATTGAAAATTATGCGGGCGCGTTTCCGGCGTGGCTCGCGTTCGAGCAGGTGGCTGTCGTGCCGATTGCCTCCACTTTCGACGATTACGCCAAGGAAGTGGACGCGGCTTTGAAAGCGGCAGGCATTCGCAGCAACGCTTATTTGGACGACGGCAACATGAAGGCAAAAATCAAGCTTGTTTCGTCGGAGCACAAAACGCCGTATATTCTCGTCGTCGGCAAAAACGAAATGGAAAGCAAAACCGTTTCCTGCCGCTTCCGTTTTTCAAGCGGCCTCGAACAGCGCACTTTCCAATTGCAGGAATTCGTTGAATACGTCAAAGAAAAAACTGCGACGCATTTCAACGGAATTTAATTTGCGAAAAAAATTTTCAAAACATCCGCGCACGATTTCCGCGCGGATGTTTTTGTCTTGAAGAAGTTTTCTCAAAAACTTTTTAGGAATTGAAAAAGTTTTTCTTGTTGGTTTTTTGAAAGGCGATTTATTTCGCGCAGAATTTTTTGTTGCTGCTCCGTCAATTCCATGGTCGGCGCGTCCGTAAAAAACTGCGAAAGAGTTATGTTGAAAGCATCGCAAATTTTTTCGAGAGAAGAAATCGATGGCTGCATATTTTTCCTGTACCAAGACGAAATCGTAGATTGCGGCAAGCCCGACTTTTCCGCCAATTGATATTCAGTCCAATTTCGTTCCAATCTTAGTTTTCTGATTTTTTCTAAAATATCCATAATTTAATCTGCTGTGATTTTGCATTCACAAAAATTAAGTATCGCGGAAAATTTGACATTCAAAATGCTGCGCAATTTCTGCGCCGATTTTCAAATGCGGATTTTTGAAATCCTTTTAATTTTCAACATCAAAGAAAGTTTGATTCGCTTTCAATGTCTTCACGCTTACTTTAAAACTCAATATTAGCAAATTCATTATTGACAAATAATTGTTTTTATCGTAAAATATTAACGATAATTCGTAATAAATGGTTTGTAAAAAACTAAAAATTGCGAACAAAAATTTTATGTGAGCAATAGGAGGCTCAAAAAATGAAAAAGAAAATTTTGTTTTCTTTGTTGGCTGCGCTGATTTTGCCGTGCATGGCAATGGCGCAAATGCGTCTAGTTCCAAAAGTTGTTGGAGGTAAAAAAAGTTCTGTAAAATCTATTATGATTCTCGAAGATGAATTTACTGGAAGCAGAATCTATCAATCTAATGATTCGCAAGCTTTTGAATTGGAAGGAGGTGATTACCTTACGCTTTACATAGTTCCAAGTATTTCTATTTGTGATGTCGATTCTTCGATAATGTTGTCTATCGCTTATCAGATAGGAACGAAAGAGGACACCGTTTTTGAAAAAATTGTTTTCATAGGAGGTGGAAAGAAAGTTGCGGTAGAATTGGATTCTTTAAAAATAACTAACGCGGTTACAAAGATTGATGTGAGACCATTGTTTATAGATGTGCATGTGCACAAATGCATTGGCACGATTTCGAAAGAAGAATATGATCTTCTAAAAGAAATTTTTGCAAGCAGTGGCGATGTAAAGTTTGCTGCCTATTCAACGACAAATACAATGACTCCGACAAGCCAAGGAAAGTTGAAAGGCAAAAAATATAAGACTTTGTTTTCTGATTTGGAAACGGCGACACTGGCGGACAATCCTGATGTGACTTTCGCTAATGGAGACGGCGTTATAAAAATTTCCGCCCAATAAGACAAAGTATTTTTTCCATAGCGGCGGTAAAAAAATCTGTCGCCTTTTTTGTGTAATGCAAATAGAACATCCGCGCACGATTTCCGCGCGGAGTTTTTGCTTTCGTCTACTATCTTTTAATAAAGAATTTTCCCCAAATCAACTTTTATAAAACCCGCGCGGCCTGTCTTGTAGAATTCGCTTTCTTCCCACGCTGCAAAAAGCTGCGTTCCTGAAATTCCAAAATCGGAATAAACGTAGCCGCTTGGAAGTTTCGGCAAGCGCAGCGCGATTGGCTTTCCGCCGTTCAGAATTTTTTGGCCGTAAAGCGCGCCGTTCAAAAATGTCGTGCCGTCTTCGAAAAGCGCGGCGATCCAAGTGTCGCTGATTTGCACGGTGGCTTTTCGCATCGCGCCGCTTGAAACTTTGCCGCGCAGATATTCGTGCGGAGTGGGGCCCGAAGCGATTTTGCATTCGGCGTAGAAATTGAAATTGGCCGGCAAGTTGTTGAGCAAATTTTTTAAGCGCTCGGGAGCGTCGGAAAATTTCTGCGGGCGGCGTTGCGCGCGAAATTCGTCTTCGTTGGATTCTTCTATTGAAATAAAATTTCGTTCGGGCGAAATCGAAAGCAATGTAGTTTCGGGGCGGAATTTTAAATATTCGAATTTCGTTTCGTTTTCGTCGCTGGATTTTATCGAACAAAACCATTGCGCGCCGTTCCAGCAAAAATCGTTCACTTGAGTTTTTTCGTCGAGCGCGAGATTTTCGTAAGTCAGAATCGGAAAGAACACGCCGGAATCCTGCGCGAACTGCACGAGGAAAGGACGGAACATTTCGCTTGCGGAAATTTTTTCGTTGAAAAAAGAATTCTTGTAAACAGAAACGACCGGAGTGCCGTTCATAAAAACAATTTTTTCTGCGGAGCGATTTGCGAAAATTGTGTCGTCCTTGTAAACTTTGATTTCGTTCGCGCCGAGCGCAATCACGCCGAGATGATTGACAAGCGCGAAAACTTTCGGCGCGGAATTCGCGTCCACATCGAGCGGAGAATTTTCCGCCGCCTGCGCCATGTAGGAAATTCTCAAAGCCTCGGTCCAAGGTTTTTTTATGATTGCTGGAGTTTTTTGCGGACGCTCGATTTTTTCAAAGCCGTTGCGCGTGAGACAAAACCATTCGAAGGTCGAATTCTTTTTTTCCAAATTCACGACTTCATCGGCGGCAACAGGAATTTGTTTGGGCAAATTTTTTTGAGCGCACGAAATCAAAATTAGAAAAAACGCCGCGCAAAAAATCTTTGAGAAAATGCATTTTGCTTTGAGAGAAATTTTCATCGCTTTCATTTTATAATTTCGGCAGAATTATTGCAATTGTTAGGAGGAAAAATCAATTTGCATGACGCAAGCATCGAGCTATGCATCCTCCGTACGAATCAATTTGTGTACGGTTACACTCGCAACCACTTTAATAAAATACGAAAATCTGCTAAACTGCTTTTATGTCGGACAACCTTGAACAAGTGGAAAGTCGCGCGATTCGCGAAATTTTGTCGCATTATAAAAAAGAAAATTTTTTCATAAACAAAGCGAACGATGAAGTCGAGCTTGACGTAATTTTGATTCAAAGCCTGATTGAAAAATTTTTTCGGATTATTTTTCCGGGATTTTTCCGCGAGCGCGATTTTAAAGTCAGCGACCAAGAAATTTACATTTCGGTTTTGTGCCGCGAAGTGATGCTGATTTTGAACAAGCAGATTTTTTTGGCGTTGAAAAAGCTTCCTGAAAATTCTGCGCCGCACGACGAAAACAATTTCAATGAAAAAAAATTGCAAGAAAAAGCGCGAGCCATTACGCACGAATTTTTCGGAAGAATTCCGCGCGTTCGGGAATTTTTGGAAACGGACTTGCAGGCAGCGTTCGACGGCGATCCTGCCGCGTTCGACAAAACCGAAATCATTTTGTCTTATCCTGGATTTTATGCCATCACAGTGAATCGTCTCGCGCACGAAATTTTCGTTTTGGGCGTGCCGCTCATTCCACGCATTTTGACTGAGTTCGCGCACAGTCGCACGGGAATCGACATTCATCCCGGCGCGACAATCGGAAAATATTTTTTCATCGATCACGGAACGGGAATCGTCATCGGTGAAACTACAGTGATTGGTGAGCATGTCAAGATTTATCAAGGCGTGACTCTCGGCGCGATAAGCACGAACGGCGGTCAAAAATTAAAAGGCGTAAAGCGACATCCGACAATCGAAGACAACGTGACGATTTATTCCGGCGCGTCGATTTTGGGCGGCGACACAGTAATTGGAAAAAATTGCGTCATCGGTGGAAACACTTTCATCACGAAATCAGTCGCGCCACAAACAACGGTGAGCATAAAAAAATAGCGGCAAAAAATTTCGGTGAAGAAAGCCGCGCAAAAATTTTCGCTTCCGCTGGTGCTAGGTCGCAGCGCGGTGCGCTGCTTGCCGAGTTTTTTGCTCGCTATACGAGCAAAAAACTCGTAAGCAAGCCGTGAGGCTTGCGATTTTCGCTTCCGTAAAGTGCTTCAAAAATTTGCCAAATAAAAACATTTGTATATTTTTCGAAAATTCGTTATATTATATTTTATGGACGAGCGACTTTGGAATATTCTTGCTGATTCGTTTTTTAAGATTCTCATTCCTGGAATAAAAATCACGATTCCGCTCACGATCGTTTCGTTTTCGCTTTCGCTCGTAATCGGAATTTTAGTCGCGCTAATTCAGTTTGCGAATGTGAAAATTCTCAAAACGATTTCGCGGTTTTACATTTGGGTCACTCGCGGCACGCCGATTTTGGTGCAACTTTATGTCGTGTTTTACGGCCTGCCGAATCTTGGAATTATGATTGATCCGATTCCTGCGGCGATTTTCGTTTTTGCGTTCAACGAAGGCGCGTATTCCGCCGAGACGATGCGAGCCGCACTTGAGAGCGTGAGTCCTGGTCAAATCGAAGCGGGCTATTGCGTGGGAAT
>CAMWIU010000051.1 GCA_947174385.1 uncultured Treponema sp. | reverse complement strand
CTTGAACTTTACGGCAAGCACAAGGCGAAAATAAATTTTTCGAAATTGCGCGAAATGCAAGAAAAGGCGCGGGAAAAAAATGCTCGCGGAAAATTGATTTTGGTAACGGCGATTACGCCGACGCCTGCGGGGGAGGGGAAATCCACCGTGACGATTGGCTTGACCGACGGGCTTTGCAAAATCGGAAAACGCGCGGCGGCGGCTTTGCGCGAGCCTTCGCTCGGCCCTTGCTTCGGAGTGAAGGGAGGGGCTTGCGGCGGCGGCTTTGCGCAGATTGTTCCGATGGAAGACATCAACTTGCATTTTACGGGCGACATTCACGCAATCACTGCCGCCAACAATTTAATCGCCGCGCTCATCGACAATCACATTCAGCAGGGAAACGATTTGCAAATTGATCCGCGCACGATTTCTTGGAAACGCTGCGTGGACTTGAACGATCGCCAACTTCGCAACATAATTTCTGGTTTGGGAAAACGCACCGACGGCGTTCCGCGCGAAGATCATTTTCAGATTTCCGTGGCTTCGGAAATTATGGCGATTGTCTGTCTTTCCAAAACGATTTCGGAATTGAAAGAACGGCTTGCAAAAATTACGATTGCGCAGAATTTTTCAAAGCAGGATGTGAAATTCGGCGAGCTGAAATGCGTGGGCGCGGTGGCCGCTTTGCTCAAAGATGCGATTCGCCCGAACCTCGTCCAAACGCTCGAAAAAAATCCCGCGTTCGTGCACGGCGGACCTTTCGCCAACATCGCGCATGGATGCAATTCCGTAAACGCGACGCTTTGCGCTTTGGCGAGCGCGGACTACGTTGTCACCGAAGCGGGATTCGCCGCGGATTTGGGCGCGGAAAAATTCATGGACATAAAATGCCGTTTGGCAAAAATTGCGCCCGATGCGGTTGTGGTCGTGGCGACGATTCGCGCGTTGAAAATGCACGGCGGCGTTCCGAAAAATTCGCTTTCTTCGCCCGATGTCGCGGCGGTGGAACGCGGCTTTGAAAATCTCAAAGTGCATTTGGAAAATCTTGCGAAGTTCGGCGTGAAGACAATCGTCGCTGTGAACAAATTTTCCAGCGATACCGAAGAAGAAATTTCCGCGCTGAAAAAACTTTGCGAACAAAATGATTCTCGCGCGGTTTTGTGCGAGGCGTGGGAAAAAGGCGGGGAGGGTGCTGCCGAACTTGCTCGCGTCGTTGCGGAAACCGTTGAACGCGGCGAAAACAATTTTCATTATTTGTACGAAGATTCGCTTCCGTTGAAAGAAAAAATCGAAACGCTTGCAAAAGAAATTTATCGCGCGCAGCGCGTGGAATTCGCTGAAGCCGCTTTGAAAAAAATCGACGCGCTCGAAAAATCAGGCTACGGAAATCTTCTGGTCTGCGTGGCGAAAACTCAAAACTCAATCAGCCATGATCCAAAACTTTTCGGCGCGCCGAGCGGCTATGCTTTTCCAGTGCGCGACGTGCAGCTTTATTCTGGCGCGGGATTTGTCGTGGTGCTTTCGGGCGAGATTATGACGATGCCGGGCTTGCCGAAAATGCCAGCCGCGCTTGCAATCGACATCGATGACAACGGGAAAATTACGGGGCTTTTTTAAGTTGAATTCGGGCGAGCGCGATGGCTCGCTTGATTTTTAAAAATTGGGAATCTCGCGGATTTTGTTGTACTTCCAATCGTAGCCGTGCGTGCTCGGGCGCAAACGTCGCTTGCGCACCTTGTGCAATGCGTCATTTCCTTTGTTGCAAATGCACAGCTCAAAAAACTGATGGAGATGGGGGGAATCGAACCCCCGTCCGAATGCGCAAACCAAGCGCGTCTACAGGCGTAGTCATGCGAGGTGGTTGTCGGGAAAAGGTAGCAGCATGACAAGCGTCTTTTCCGTATTTTGACTAAAAGTCCCAGCCGCCAGCCAAAAACGACGGCAAGCAAGCCCCTGTTTGTAACAGAATTCCAAATCGCTAAGAGCGGCGCAATTCGGATTCCGGCTCTTTAAGTCGCTACTTACGCAGCGAGAGCTAACTGTTCGTTGTAAGACTCTTCGTCTTCCTTACGTTTGGCAGTTATAGTTTTTGTCAGATTAGGGATCCTTCACTCCCGCCTGCAGCACAGGATTTCTCGCAACCGTCGAAACCGGTGCACCCCCAAATTAAAATAATTTGTTTTGCCGCGCATCACGCGACTTTTTATAATATAACACTTGGTTTGGAATTTGTCAAGAAAAAAAATAACGGAGCGCGGGCAGTGCCCGCGCTCCGTTGCGATTGTCCGAAGTATGCTAGTTTACGTTCAAGCCGTGGTGCTTTGTCTGATATTTTTTCAGCATTGCGACGGCATTTTTCTTGCCATTGTATACGAATCCGCCGTCCCAATATTCAAGCGCGGCAAAAAGCGCGTTTCCGCCGTCCTGCTGGTCGCTTGTCTGCGTGTGGTAAGACGCATACTGCGAAAGTTCTTCAAAATTCTGCTCGTATAGAGCCTTGGCGCGATTTTTGTTGAATTCGTTCCATTTTTCCAAATCTTGGAAGCCTTCGCCTTCATCCTGCACGATGATGTGCGCGTGAGTCGGGCTGAACGAATACCACACCGTCACTTTCTTGTTGATGTCACATTTGTTTCCGTGCTTTACGGCATTCTTGATTATTTCCGAAATTTGCTGCTCAAGCAAGTTCGTGTCCTTGATTTCCATGGGCGCGGCCTGAACGATTAGAAGCGTGAAATATCTAATTTGGCGGAAATCCGAAGGAAATTCCTTTTTTAACATATTTGTCTTGTCGAACAACGGGTCATTGTCATCTGAACGCAATAATTTCAACTCATCAGCCATATAAACCTCCATAAAACTACTGATGTTGGGGGGGGGTATTAAATTTCATAAAAAGGATTCACTATAAAAAAGTCGTAGAACGACTTTTTTATCGCTAGTCCTTGACCATCAAAAGTGCCTCTTCAACGCTGTTCGCCATCGGGAAATATCCCGTGAGCTTCGTGAGTTCGATAACTTTTTTTACCGAACCGTGAACGCTCGCGATGGCAAGTTTGAGATTCATCTTCTTTATAGTGGAGCAGATATAAATCAACGCGCCGATTCCGGAAGAGTCGATGTAATCCACTTGCTCAAGATTGATCACGAAGAATTTTACGCTTTTTTCAAGCATTTTCATGACCAATTCCTTGATTTTGTATGAATTGTACAAATCCATTTCACCGTTTACGTCAATAATATAGACGTCGCCGTTTTTCCGTATTTTCAATTCCATAACTTAAGCTTTGCCTCCTTATTTGACCTTGATGACTAGAATTGATTGGTCATCATGCTGAACTGCGCTTCCGCAGAAACTTTCAATGTCTTCCCTGGCTTTCTCGGCAATTTCCTTGCCTGACAAAGCCGCGTTCGCCTTTATTATGCTCTCAAGTCGGGCGACAGAGTATTGCTCTCCGTCGATATTGAGTGCTTCAATAAAACCGTCGGAACAAGTAACAAGAATGTCGCCGCTGGCCGGCTCGATTTGCTTGTCTTTGTAGACAGTTTCTTTTTCCATTCCTACCGGCTCGCTATCGTCCGAAATTTTTGTAAAGCTGGAATCTTGAGCCTTATATATATATATCGGATTTGTTCCACCGGAAGAATAGGTAATTTTTTTGGAATCGCTGTCATAAAAAATCAGCGAAATGCTTGCGAAATGATCCGTGCTTGCTTCGAAATTCAAGCCTCGGTTTACCCAGCTTATAATTGTGGCGGGCGTTTGCGTCGTGTTGATGACAAGGCGTAGCATCGCGCGGATTTGCGTAATAATCGTCATCGAAGTGAGATTTTTTCCAGTAACGTCGCCGAGCATAAAAGCGATTCTGTCCTTGCGCGCGACGAGCAAATCGTAGAAATCGCTGCAAATTGACTCCGCCTCGGTATAAAATGCGCCCACCGTGATTCCAGGAAGCAGCGGCATTTTTGCGGGAACAAGTGAATTGCGGATTCGCGAGGCGATTTCGCTTTCTTTTTGAAGGTTCGAACGCTCAATCAAATCGTTGTACACGATGATTGAATGAATCGCTATCGCCATGATGTCCGCCAATTTTTTCATCGTGGTGAATTCATCGTCGGAAAATGGCTCTATGTCGTGGTTTCGGCTGAGAGCCATGATTCCGATGGACTGCGATTGCGCTATGAGCGGCACGAAAATATATGAGCCGCATTTGAGGAAATCTTCTTTTTCATTTTGCTTGATTCGGTCGTCTTTGAGCGGCTCCGTGATGAGTTCCGCCTTTGCGTTTGAAATGACTTCGCCGAAAATATTGTCTTTGAGCGGGAATTGAGCGTATTTCATGCTCATGTCCACGCGATTTTGCTTGTGCGGAATATTTTCGGGCAAAATATACGGCGGAACGAACGTGCCTTCAAGGTGTTTCACGGAAATCACGTCTTCCATGTCGTCGAGCAAAAGAATCATTGCGCCGTTCGCGCCAGTAAATTCGATGGCTTGGTCGCAATAATATTTGAATACGTTTTCTTTTCCGTTGGGATTCGCCGTTTCTGTGAGCGCGCGTTCAAGCAAATCCTTTTGGACATCCATGATGTCGCGGTTCACTTCTTCGTAAATCACGTTGACTTTTTTGCCGCCCTTCATCATTGTCATGGAATTTTCTCCGGGCTTGCCTTCTTCGGAATCGGAAATCGCCTTGACGATGGCGTAGGGAAGAATCAGCAACGTTGCCAGCAAAATCAACACGGAGAAATAGACGATGTTTGGCTTTAACGCGGTGTAAATCGCGCCGAACAAAACGCAGAAAAGCGACAAAAAGAAAATAAAACTTATCTTGGCAGAATTTTTAACGACTGCGACAAAGAGAAAGACAATTGTCGCCAATACGAGCACGGCGACCGCAAACAATGGTATGTAGGCGAAAACATCGAGTGTCGGCAAAATTTATTTCTCCAAAAAAAAGTCTTGCGAGATGCGGCTAAAGCCGAAACTCACAAATCTATTTTATCACTGCGCGAAAAAAAAGTCAAGTTTTATTTTTGTTCGCGCGGGCGTTTTTACGCAATTTGATGGATTTTATGAGATTTTTGATTTTGGCGATTTTTCCTATGAATGAGTCGCCGTATTCGCTTTCGAAATCGTCAATCACGCTGTCCAGCGGAGTGTCTTCTCCGTATTTTGCCTTGAAGTCTTCCCAATATTTTACCAGCCAAACGAAAAGATCCGAGGGCGTTCTTCGGCGGAATTTCACCATCATTTTGTGGCGGCGGATTGTCGCAAGCACGGGCGTGTAGACCATGTTGTACCATGAGATTATCGCGTCGGGCATGGAAATTTCTTCTGTGTGGCTCAAATTCAAATAATATTTGTGCGTGAGGATGTGGTTGTAAATCACGTCGTATTGTCCGGGCGTGGTGAAATCAAGCGACCAGTCGTCGGTGATGTCGCCGTAGGCGGTCTCGGAATAGAAGACGCGCTTTTCGTATTGTATGATTTGTTTGAGAAGATATTGAATTGTGTAGCCGGGCTTGAGACGGATTTCGGTGCGCAATGAAGTGACTTCCGCGTCGATGAATTCGATGCCGCGCGCGCGCGCCACCGAAACTCGATGGTTTCCGTCGCGCACAAAGTAAAGCCCGCCGATTTCGTAAAGATTGATTGGCGGAAGAATCGTATTCTGAAGGTGCGCCCGATCGATGCTTTCCCAGCGGTTTTTGAGGTGCGATTTTTTCGGGAAAAACATATTGTCGAAGTCGTTGTAGCGGCCTTCGCTTCCGACGATGCTCGCGACGGGAACGGTTTTCATTCCAATGTAAGTTTCGTTGTCGGGGTGGAGCAATTCCTTGAGGTCGTAGAACGAAATCAGTTTTGCTTCGTCGGGCTTGAGGAAATGCTGCATTTCGTTGACGATTGCCCTTGACTTTGCTTTGTTGAAATCGTCGCTTGTCTGCGCTGAAAAATTCATCGTGCTCATATTTCTATCACATAGTGGCTGTAGGCATTTACGACAGTAGTTCCGCCGTATACACCCACGCGCTCCTCGTTTTTATCGTAAAGGTGAATGTGCCCGTGAACCATGAACGTGGGACGGCATCTTTTTATGAAATTCGCAAAGCACACGAATCCGCGATGGCACGGATCATCCTTGTCATGTATGTGGCGCGGGGATGCATGCGTGAGGAAGATGTCGAGGAATGTCCCGTAGCGCAATTTATTCCAAAGAAGTTTCGGCGTAAAGAGAAAAAGGCGCATCGACATTTCGAATTCCGAATATTGGCAAAGCCCGTGGTTGTAGTCCATGCAGCCCGAAACGCCTGCGAGCAGGAGAGGGCGCTTTTTTTTCGTGCGCTTGTCCATTATAAGAAGGCTTTTGTCGGCGAAGCATTTGAAGCCCGCGTAGATTGCGCCGTGCCCATGCGTAGCCTCGGCGGGAATGGAATTCGAGTAACTTATCGCGGAAGAATCTTTGTGATAATATTTGTATTCCTTTAAATTGTGATTTCCGAAAACGAAATATGTGGGCTTGTTCAGCGTGGAGACGATGAAATCAATGTAGTCCATCGGAAGGTCGCCCGCGCACAGAACCGCGTCAACGTCGCCGAAAATTTCTTTGACCGAAGAATTGTAGATGAAAGGATCGATTTCGTCTGAAACACAAAGAATTTTCACTTAATTGACCTTTCAGCTGGCTTTGTCCAATAACGCTTCGAGCGCCTGTTTTCCGACAAGTTCCACGGGACGATTTTCCGCCTGCTTTTTCGCCGTCGGAGAAAAGTTGGAGCTGGCAAGAATGTACGCCTTGGTGCAGTTTTTGCTTTTCAGTTCGTCGAGGGCGCGGAGTACGACACTTTCTTCTATAGGATTTGCCTCGCGGAAAAAATAAAGCAAAAACGACTGTTTCCTTACGCTGCGCCAGTCGGAATTTCCCGCGTCCGTGGCGACTATTTGGCATCCCCATTTTTTCAAATCGACTTGTTGCGGCTGGCAGCTCATCGCCTTTGAGCAAGTCCTTTTGCAAATTTCCACGAATTCTGATTCCGCGCTTGTGAGATATTCTTTTAGCGAATCGTTCGCCTGCAAGTCCTTGTATTCGGCGAGTTTTTGCGGAATGTCCCGGAAATTTTTTTGCACGGCGGAAATCGCTTCCCATTGTTCGATGGCCTTGTCGATTTTGCGTGTCTTTTCGAAGCATGCCGCCAAAAAATATCGCGCGTACACTGTTTCGGGCGTGCTCGCGTCCTTGGAGGCTGAAATAGCGCGTTCGTAGCAATTCATCGCGTTTTCCACGCTGTTTCCCATCATGTAGCATGAACCCATTTCGATAAGCGACTTTTGGCGGTATTCCGCGTCGCGCTGACCTTTTTCAAACGCCTTGATTGCGCCCGGCAAATCTTTGCTGTCCTTGAGAATTTTTCCCAAATAATAGTATGTGGAATAAGTTTCGGGACTGAGCTTGATCGCCGTGTCGATTTCGCGCTTGGCTTCGTTGGTTTGCTTGGCGCGGTAGAGCAAAAGCCCCATCGCGGCGTGCGCTTTGACATTGCGTTTGTCCAACCTCAAAACTTTGTCGTAAAAGCCCATCGCCTCGTTGTGGCGGTTGTTCGCGTCGTATACTTGCGCCACCTGAAAATAATTTTCCGCCACATTCGGCTCGAGTTTGGTGAGAAGCAAATATTGCTTGAGCGCGTCTTCCTGCTGACCGAATTTGGAATACAACGCGGCGATTGATTTGCGGAACTGAGTTTCGGGAAGCTGCTTTCCGTCGAAGATTCCGTTTTGATCAACGTATTTCAATTCCATCAAGGCGAGTTCGTTTTTGCCGTCTGCCAAATATGCGCGTCCGAGATAATAGTGCGCGAAATAGTCCTTGGGATTCTTTTGAATCAATCCCTTCGCCGCCTTTATCGCCGCCTGCGTTTTTCCTTGTTTCAGAAGCCTTTGGATTCCGTCGATTTTTTTCGGGGAGGCGACATTTTTCACCGCCACAAAGACAAGGATTGTTACGATAGTTCCCAAAAAAATTATAGTTACAATTTGAGCGACACCCATCTGACTTTTCTCCAAAATTAAGTTACCAGTATTGAAAAATTTGGTTTTATGTGTAATTATGACATATATGAAAATAAAATACAAGTGTTTGCAGGTTATGTTTTTTGCAGTTTTCTGCGCGAATATTGTGTTGGCGCAGGATTCGGCTTCGAAAAAATCAGTTTCGCAGGGAATGAAGCTTTTTGAGCAAGGAAAGGCTGCCGAAGCCATTGCGCCTTTGGAAGCCGCCGTCAATTCGGGAAGCGCAAATCCGGCAGAATACAATTATCTCGGGCTTTCTTACTATCAAATCGGGAATTATGCGAAATCCGTGGAAGCGTTCAAAAAAGGTTTGTCCGCTTCTGGCACAAACAAAAAACTTCTATATTTTAATATGGGAAATTCCTATTTTTCAATGGGCGAATTTCAATCCGCGCTTGAAAGTTTTTCCATGGCGACTGTGGCGGATCCTGGCTACGCCGAACCAGTTTTGAACAAAGCGAACACGGAAATAAAACTCGACATGCTTTCCGAAGCCGCTGCGGACTACAAACGCTACCTTGTGCTGCGTCCGGAAAGCGTCCAGCGTCCGCAAATCGAAAGAATAATTTCATTGATTGAAACTGAAATTGCCGCCAGAGCCGAAGCCGCCGCGCTCGCCGAGCAGGAAGCCGCCCGCATTAAAGCCGAAGAAGAAAGGCTTGCTGCGGAACGCGCCGAACGGGAAAGAGTTGCGGCGGAAAAGCGCGCCGAGGAAGAAAGGCTTGCCGCAGAAAAACGCGCGGAAGAAGAAAGACTCGCCGCAGAAGCCCGTGCTGCCGAAGAAGAACGCCGCCGAAAATTGCTTGAAGACGTGGCGAATTCCTTACGGCAGAATTCCGACGCTACGAACATGAGCGCGGACGCGGAAAACGCACTTGATTATGACTACGATTCCGACATCGAATAAAAAGGGAAAATTTTAAGGCAAGGCGAAAAATCGCCGATAATGAATTTGTGGAAAAGAAAACAGAAGAAAAAACTCTAAAAAAATCAACGGGCGCGGTGGTAAGAACTACGACTGCGGCAAAGAAAGCTTCTTTGAACGAAGCGACTGAAAAATCTGCGGATTCCGCAAAAAAAACTCGAACCACTGTCGCGAGGAAAACCGAAGTCGTAGCGGCTGTAAAAAAGCCCGCTGCTGAAACATCGGCAAAGTCGATGGCGACTGCAAAAACTGTAGCTGCGTCGGCGAGAAGCGCGGCTCAAACTACGAAAGCCACTTTGAAGCCAACTTCGCCTTCAAGAACGGCGCAGATGTCGGAAGAAAAAACGATTCTTCGACAAAATTCTGCGGGCGTTGCCACGAATGTTTCGCACGATTCAATCGCTTCGGGAAATGCATCCGCTTCTCACAATTCAGCCGCGTTGGAAAATGCCGCCACTTTTGGAAATGTGGATGTTTCCCCCGATGATTCCAAAAAAAAGAAGGGCGGGGCAGTGATCGCTATTATCGCGGCGATTGCAATTTTGCTTTTGCTTGGATTTTTTGCGACACGCGGAGTGTGGCTTGGCGGTGGCGACAAATTCACGAAGCAGCGGGAAAACACGCTTGCCTTGGCGCAAAAATATCTTGAAAAAGGGCAGTTCGATGACGCGATGCGCCTTTTGAACGAACTTTTGCAGGCGGACATAAACGACAAGGAAGCCGACGAACTTTTGGACAAAGCGATCGCGCTTAAAAAAGAAGCCGAGGCGCAGAATTCCGCTTCGCAAAATGCGAATTTCAATTTTGACACGGACGGAATCGCGAACGCTTTGCGCGAACAAAACGAGCGAAATCAAGAAACTATAAACAAACTTTTGGCGGAACAACAACGTAGCGCGAGCGAAAATTCCCGCGCGGAAGAAGAAGCCCTTGAACGCAAAGCCGCCGAAGAACAGCGCAAGAAGGAAGATGCCGAACGCAAGGCAAAGGAAGAGGCACTTGCCCAAAAGAACAAAGAAATCAAATCGAAAATTGATTCGGTGAACAACAAGGTGCTCGCCGGCAAAGCCGATCTCAACACTGGCAATATCGACAGTGCGCTTTCGAATTTCGAGCAAGCTTCAAGCCAACTTCCGCTTTCCGAAGGCGAGCCGGATTTCAGCGCGTCGAAATACAGCGAAATCGCATGGGCATTGTACGATGCAGCTTCCAACGAAAAAGATGATGGACGCAAGGAAAAACTCAATTCTGCCGCAGTCCAATATGTGAACAAGGCACTTGCCAAAAATCAAGATGATCCGGCTTCGCATTATATTTTGGGAATGAATTACATTGAAAGCGGCGACTGGGAAAAGGCTCAAAAAGAATTGGCGATTGCCGTTCAAAATGATCCCGACAATTATCTCTATTATTACAATTTGGGACGAACGCAATTCCGCCTTAAAAATTATACTGCGGCTCATTCTTCGTTTGAATCTTCTGTAAAATATAACAAGAATTTCGATCCTGCGTATTTCAATTTGGGAATGACTTGTCAACGCCTCAAACTTAACAAGGACGCTTTGGCGGCGTTTCGAAGTGCGCACCAAGTGAATCCGAGTTATTCCCGCGCATATTTGGAAGAGGCGAGAATCTTGAACGGCGCGTTCAACGATTCAAAGGGCGCGCTTGACGCATATAAAAAAGTCATCGAACTTGATCCTGTGAACACGCAGGCTTTGAACGAATGTGGATCGGTCTACGCCGGAATGGGAAATTATTCCGAGGCGGAAAATTGCTATCGCCGCGCCATCGCGCTCCTAAAGCCTGGCGACAAAGATCCGATAACGTATTACAATTTGGCGACCGCGCTTTTCAACCAAAACAAGGTTTCCGAAGCGCGCGGCAATGCGAAGACCGCCTACGAACAGATGGACGCTCTCAGGCGCAATTCGGACAAGGCGATGGTCGTGTACAATTACGCGCTCATCGAGGACACGCTCGGCAATGCCGACAAAGCCATAACTCTTTACAAGGAAGTCCTCATCCTCGATCCGAACAACGCGAAGACCAAAACCAATCTCGGCGTTATGTTCATGAATATGGATCCTCCCGACGCGGACACGGCTTTGGCTTTCTTTTTGGACGCATACAATACAAGCCCGAGTTTTGAACTTGAAAACAATTTGGGAAGCGCGTATTTGGTAAAAAAAGATTACAGCAATGCCATCACTTATTTTCAGAACGCCATCAAAAAAAGTCCGAGGGACAATACTGTGCGCTTCAATTTGGCGCAGGCGTATTCGGGCGCGGGCGACTTTGACAATGCCAAGACGACTTACCTTGAGATTCTCAATTCCGACACGAGCAATTGGGACACTTACATTGAAGTGGCGAAAGTTTACATGGCGTTGAAGGACACTGCGAACGCGGAAGCCTATTTGAAGATATTGCAGCAAAAAAATCCCACTTACAAAAAAGCCGAAGTGGACGCGCTGCTTGCGGCCGCGCAATGATTCGTTTTATGTCCGTTTTACCAAGGCGAAAAGTTTTTCGCGCGTGAGCACCGTGTAGACTGGACGGCCGTGCGGACAATGCGGGTCTGGCAAATCCAAAGCCCTTTTTGCCAAGTCTTCTGCCGCCGCGTCGTCCAAAATGTAGCCGTCCTTTACCGCCGCCTTGCATGCCGTCATCGCGGCGATTTTTCGGATGATTTCGTGCGGCTCGACTCCGCGCTCGAAAAGCAATTTTTTCAATTCTTGCGCGTCGCCATTCCAAAGCGAATTCAGCGTGGTGAACTGCCACTCGCTTTTTGAAATTTTTTCGCAGGAAAATCCGCATTCAAAAAGTTGCGGGGCAAGTGCTTCCATTTGCCGCTCGTCCTCGTCCGAATCGAGCGCGATTTTGAGCGGAATCAAAAGTTTTTGCGTCTCGCTTTTTCCGCCCATGATTTTGTCGAACAAAAAACGCTCGTGCGCCGCGTGCTGGTCGATTGCGTAAAGCGCGGAATTTTTTTCAATCAAAATGAATGTTCCGAGCGTGCATCCGATGTAGCGGAATTCGTAGCCTTGGACATGCGCCTTTGGAAAAAACGTGCTTTGATATTCCTTCGCGGAATTTTCGTTTTCGATTTTTCGTGCGCTTGGAATTGCAGAATTTTCAGGCGCGGAATTTTTTTCTGTATTCGGTTCTGCCACTTTCAAAAACGAAGGTCGGCTTCCTATGCTGGAACTGTAGTTCGCGGAGGAAAAATTTTTCGAAATCGGCGGAATTGTTTTTTTCGTAAAAATATTTTTCGCTTCGGGATTTTCGTTTTCGAAAAAAGCGCGCGCGATTTGTGGCGCGTCGGAACGATGCGAGCTTTCGAAAGAATTTTTTTTCTCCGAAAAATTCGCAGAATCGTTTGAAGCAGCTTCTGCCAAAAACGGCGTGGAATATTGCTCCTTCATCGTCTTGATTGTGTACGCGCGGAAAAATTCTCGCAGCGTGCTGCTCACTCCGTGATGAAGCTGCGCGATGTCTTTGAAACGCGCCTCGCGCTTTGCAGGATGAATGTTGAAGTCCACCAAGTCTGGCCGCATTTCCACGAAAAGGGCGGCGACAGGATGAGTGCCGTTCGGAAAGCATCCCTGCGCTCCGTACTCGATTGCCTGGAGCAGTGAATATTCCGAAATGCGCCTTCCGTTCACGTAAATGAAAATGTCTTTTCTGTCCGGGCGCGAAATCGAAGGATCGCCGATTACGATTTTGAAATTCCATTCGCCGTTCGCGGAATTTCCTTTGAGTTCGTAGAACAAATCCGCACTCTGCCTGATTTCAAGCGCGCTCACGAAACGCTTTGCCAAAGTTTGTCCTGCGCTCAAATCGCTTCGGATTTCGCCGTCAACGCTGAGACGGAACGCGATGTCGGTTCGGGCGAGCGATTTCTCCAAAAACGTCGAGCGGCACATTTTCGTCTCGCTTGCGGGGCGTTTTAGAAATTGCCTTCGCGCTGGAAAATTTTCAAAAAGATTTTCGCTCGTGACGATCGTTCCTTCGACATTTTGCGATGGCTCGATTAAATGGTCTTCCGTGATGCTGCAACGCATTTTGTACGCGCCGCTTGCAATCGTGAGACGCGAAACCGCCGCGATCGAAGCCAGAGCTTCGCCGCGAAATCCAAGCGTCGAAAGATTCAGGAGGTCGCTTTCCGTGCTGATTTTGCTCGTGGCGTGAGGATGCGCCGCCGCCAAAAGATTTTCCTTTGACATTCCGCAGCCATTGTCCGCCACGCGGATTTTCTCGATGCCGCCTCCGAAAATTTCCACGTCGATTTGCGTCGCGCCAGAATCCACGGCGTTGTCCAAAAGTTCGCGAAGCGTAGCGTTCGGGCGGTCTATCACTTCGCCTGCCGCGATTTTCCGCGCGACTTCCGCATTGAGAATTTTTATTTGCCTTTCCGATTTTTCTTCCATGATTTTATTTGGAATTGCTTTG
Source organism: uncultured Treponema sp. (assembly GCA_947174385.1). Lineage (GTDB taxonomy): Bacteria > Spirochaetota > Spirochaetia > Treponematales > Treponemataceae > Treponema_D. The sequence goes on along the minus strand of CAMWIU010000051.1, from coordinate 3,421 downwards.
CAAAAAATTATTGGCGAAGCCCTTCTTTCGGCGCGCCCGCGCTTCCCGTCGCGTCGTCGGTTTGCGAGAACAAATCCAGTTCGGGCGAATCGCCTGCGCTTGCGACTGGCTGGTTCATCAGGACTTGGATTTTTCCTTCGATGCGGTCGATTTCTTTTTCCATGCCTTTTGCAAGTTTGATTCCTTCTTCGAACGAAGCGAGCGCGTCTTCGAGCGTGACTTCGGGATTTTTGATTTTCTGGCTGATTTGCTCGAGCCGTTCCAAATTCTCTTCAAAATTTTTCATCGCAATTTTCTCCTTAAACTATGCAAAATTATTTTTGCGCCGAATTCACCGTGGCGAAAATTTTTCCTTTGGCAGGAATTATTTCGATTTTTTCTCCGAGCGAAACTTCGGAAAAACTTCGGACGATTTTTCCGCTTGAATTTCTCACCATCGAATATCCGCGTTCGAAAAGCGCGGCGGGCGATGCGTTTTCCAAAATCAGGATTTGCTTTTCAAGCAAAGTTTTCGCGCCGTTCACTCGCTCGGTCATGTTTGAAAGCAGGCTTTCTTTTGCCGAATCGAATCGCTGCAAAAGCGGCTGCTCGATGCTCCTGAATTTCAATTCCATCGTTTCGGGAGAAAATTCTTTTATCATCAATTTCAAGTTTTCAACGCGCCGGCGGATTTCGTTTTCGAACTCTGATTTTTTTTGCTCCAAAAAATAAAGCGCGTCGTCCAAAATCGGAACGGCGATTTCTGCGGCGGCGGAAGGAGTGGGCGCGCGGCGGTCTGCGGCGAAGTCGCAAAGCGACCAGTCGATTTCGTGCCCCACTGCGGAAATCACTGGAATCCTTGAAGCGGCCACGGCGCGAACGACGCTTTCTTCGCTGAACGGCAAAAGGTCTTCGAGCGAGCCGCCGCCCCGCCCGACAATCAAAACGTCGCACATTTTGAATTCATTGGCGCATTCGATTTGGCGCACGATGCTTTGTGCGGCGGCTTCGCCCTGCACGACGGCAGGAAAAATTATTATGTCAACGTACTTGTTTCTGCGCCGCGTGATTTGGAGAATGTCGCGGATCGCGGCTCCCGTCGTGCTCGTGACAACCCCGACGGTTTTCGGAAAGGCGGGCAGGGGATTTTTGTTCGCTTCGTCGAAGATGCCTTCTTCTGCTAGACGTTTTTTTCGCTCCTCGAGCATCAGCAGAATGTTGCCGCTTCCTGCCAATTCCATCGAGTCGATTACGATTTGATAGTTTCCGCGCGCGGCGTAGACAGAAAGCCTTCCTTTCACGCGGACAAGGTTTCCGTCCTTCGGCGAAAATTTCAGCCGCGCCGCTGTGGACTTCCACATCACCGCCTGAATCTGCGCCTGAGAATCCTTTAGCACGAAATAGACGTGTCCCGACGAACTTGGCTTGTAATTTGAAATTTCCGCTTCGAGAATGACTTCGGGAAAATTGCCTTCAATGATGTCCTTGATGTAATTCGTGAGCTGCGTTACGCTGAAAACTGTGTCGCTGGCATAAAAAGTTTGGGACATGATTTTATTTTAAGGAAACTGGGAAAAAAATTCAAGAGGAAAAAGGCGCGGGTCAATGCCCCACGCCTTTTTCCCAATGCTCGTCGTGCTACTTGAGCTGCTTCGTGAGCTTCCGCACTTCCTCGTTCAGTTTTTTTAGGTTCGCCACGGGCATTCCGAGATTGAGCTTTTTAACCTGCGCGGCGTATTTTCCTTCCAAGTCCTTTATGAGGCTCGTATACAAGTCCGTCTTTTGGGCAAAAGACAGGTTCGGGTCAATATCGTGGTCCTTGAAGCACTGGCTCAGCACTTTCGAGGGCTTCGATATGGCTTCCGAAGGAAAGTTCGTCCACTGCTCCACGATTTTCTTTAAGTCATCATATATCTCGTCGCGGCTTTTGTCATGAATATTAATCCAGTGCATGGTTTCTTCATTCGCGGAATTCTTTTGGTACTCGTCTTCCGCTTGCCGCAGCTCCTTTTCCTTCGATGTGTTTTTCGTCTGCGCCGCGCTCGCCTTCTTGAGCAATTTTTTCACCGTGGAGTCATTCGCATATTCAATGACGCTCTTGCCGTTCTTGTCCTTCGCGTTCACATCCGCGCCGGCAGCGATGAGTGCCTGCACAATGTTCTCGCCAGTTTTGCCAGACAATCTCGCCGCAAGCATGAGTGCGGTTCTGCCATCGTAGTCATCGCTCCGCATGTTCACGTCCGCGCCTGCGGCTATGAGTGCCTTTGCCGCGTCCAGTTTTTTTTCTTTCGCCGCATACATGAGCGCAGTATAGCGGCTTATGGCATTTATGTCCGCGCCTGCGTCAAGCAACACTTGTATTGTTTCCACGACATTTCCCCTATTTTTACCCATGTTGTCGCACTCCAGTACTGCCCACATGAGCGCAGTTTGACCATTATGTTGCCTCAAGTTCACGTCCGCGCCGGCGGCAACGAGCTTTTTGATGATGGCGGGCAAATGTATGGATGCCGCATGCATAAGTATTGATCCAACATCAACGATTCCGATATTATTTTCGTTCACATTCGCGCCGGCAGCAATGAGTATGTCCACTAATTCTGGATGGTTTCTTGTTACCGCCATGTAGAGTGCTGTAGCGCCTATAGATGATCTTATATTTACGTCCGCCCCGGACGCAATGAGCAGCCTTGCCGCGTCTATCGCGTTTTTCTCCGCCGCATACATAAGCGCAGTCATCGATCTATATCCCATAGTGTCCATTCGTTGTACGTTCAATTTTGCCCCGGCTTTGATGAGCAGTTTCATTATGTCCACTGCGTTGTACCTTGCCGCCTCCATGAGCGGCGTAGTGTTCACGTTGTTTATTTCTGGATCTATATTCACGTCCGCCTTCGCCGCGATGAGCAACTTTGCCACTTCCCATGCCTCGCTCCCTGTTGCCGCCGTGAGCGGTGTATCAGCATGACTCCTTTTGTTCACGTCCGCGCCCGCCGCAATAAGCAATTTCGCCACTTCCACCGCGTTGCTATACGCCGCGAATATGAGAGGTGTCTCGCCACCGCTCACGCCATACTCAATAGGTATTTGCGCGTTCACGTCCGCTCCGGCGGCGATGAGCGCTTTTGCAATGTCCGCAGAATTGTTCTGCGCCGCAATCATGAGCGCGTTTTCGCCGTCCCAGTTAGTCGCTTTCAAATCCGCGCCCGCCTTGATAAGCCGAAGTGCCTCCGCGACGTTGTTATCGTCCGTCGCCCTCAAAAGCGCGTCCGACTTTGCGTCCGCAAACGCGCTCGCCGCCACCGCCGCGCACAGCGCGAGAGCCGCAAGCGTTCTCTTCATTCCGTTTTTCATCTGTTTCTCCTATTTCGTCGTTTCCATTCCATCAGCGGGGTCTTGGGGCAGCCGCCCCAAGCGGTGCTGGGGAAAGTGGGTGGTTTGG
>CAMWIU010000050.1 GCA_947174385.1 uncultured Treponema sp. | reverse complement strand
GCGGTGTCCTCGCCGAACGAATCAAGCGCGTTCAGGTCGCATTCAATCCGCGTGATGATGACGTCGATGTCGCTTTCGATTGTCTGCAACTTGTAGGACTTGTTTTCCCATTTCGTGTTGTAGACCTTTTCGAGCGGCACGAGCGTGAATTTTTTCGATTCCCACAATTCGGCGATTTTCGCCTTCTTCTCCGCCTTTTCGCGCCGCACCTTCTCCTTGACGATGGCGTCGAGTTTCGCGCTCGCCTCGTTGATGAGTTTCACCGTGTCGTTCACTATTTCCTTGAATTCGTTGAACGGCGACATGAATTCCCTTTCGAGTTTGATTCGCTCGTCGTTCAGACGTTTAGCGGCGGCGTTCAGTTCCGCCTTGTCCTTCGCGGCTTGATTCTCGTCGCCCTGATAGTTGTCCACGGAATATTCCTTGATTTTCAACGCGACAAGTTCCTTGATTTGCCTCGCGTTGGTGACGAGCGTTCCGAGAGTTTTCTCTTGGACGACCAATGTCAATGATTTTTCTTCCGTCATTTTTATTTCCTCCTTAAAAATCCAGTTCCACGACGTTTTTTCTTTCGACCGTACAGATGGTGTCGTTCTTGCTTCCGCCGTGCGCGACCACCAACATCTCAATCATCTCAAATCCCCTTTTCTTTCCAAGTCCGTTTGAATTCCATCCGAAAGAGAAGCAGAGACCTTTCGGCTTCAGGATTCTCGCCGCCTCATCCTTGCAGTCCGCCCAATACTTCATGTTCGCGACGTTGGTTTCAAGACGTTCCTTTCCGTAAGACTTGTAGCACTGCGCCGCTTGTGTTATGGAATATGGCGGGTCGTAGAACACCGCGTCGGCGGACTTTGTTTCCAGCATTTTCAGGAATTCCAATGCGTCAAGGTGATAGTCCGTGTCATAATCAGGACACAGGTCGTTCGTGACGCTCGCGACTCTGCTTTTGTTCGCGAACGGGTCTACCGACACTTTGAATCCGCTTCCGTTCATATATCTTTCAAGCAATTCAGCAATCGGCTTTATCGTGAACGTGTTCTTGCTGGGCATAGCCCATGCTCGCTCAATTTTCATTTTTCACGCTCCTTTCTGCACTCGTCAAGGACGGAGTTAAAGTCTTCATCCTGAATCTGCCCGACGACCAAAAACAATGACAACGCGATGTTGATTTCGAGCATCGCGCCCGCGCTTTTCTCGAATCCCGGAATCGCCACAAGCCTGTCGCACTCCATCAATTCGCTTATGTCTTTCTTCAGGTATTCGTGGCGTGGAAGCGAATCGGGCTTCGTGCCCCTGTTCCACTCTAGTTCCCGCGAAAGCCTTACGGGATTCACGACCTCCGCTTCGGGATATTTTCTCCGAACCCATCTTTCCGCCGCGCTGAACTTTTCCTCGTAGTCCGGGTCGCTCGTCATCGCCCCGCTTATGTAGATTCTCATCGCTCAATCCTCCGTCGCCTCTTCCACGAGGCTTTTCATTTCATTGTATGTCCGCTCCGTCGCTTCCATGAAGCCGTCGGGAACGGGCAGGTGTCCCGCCTTTTGGAACGCCCTGTGAACTTTCGGCCGCAGATGCGGGTACTTGTTCAGGAAGCAGCCCCAGCCCTTGCGGTGGAATTCCTCGTGCTCTTCCCTCGTGAGGGCTAGGATGTTCCAAGCGCAGTCAACGAACTGCGGCGCGGCTCCGCGCGACACGATGTGGTGGAAGTCAACGGGGCTTCGCCCGCTCGCCTCGCTATATGTGACGCGCTCCCTCATTTCCGCCACGCTCCTGAAGTCGTTCAGGTCGAGTTTCCGCTTCCCGCGCCATTCCTCCCACTCGTAAATCACGCTCCGAACGTCCGCCTGCAAGTCCGGCTTCAGGTCGCACTCGTTCGCGAGGTGGTAGAGCAAGCCGTCTATAAGCCTCGCCGCCGCCATCGTGTTGCTTTCCGATATGTGCACTGGTCGCAGTTTGCCCGTGATTTTCGAGGGCGTTTTGTCCGCGTAAAGTTCCAAAAGGTCGATGTACAGGTCGTACATCTCCTCCTTGGTCGGCTTCCGCATTTCGGGCGTTGTTGAGATGAAGATTATCTCCACCAGTTTCCATATCGCGCCGAGTTGCCTGAAAGTCCGTTTTTGGAGCGGCGCGTCAATCTCGCATTTCAGCAGGATTTCGCGCCCCGTGCGTTCCTCGCGGCTTTTCTTCGAATCGAACATCTTTTTCACGAGCGACAAGTCCCTTACGTCAGTCGCCCGCAGGACGATTTGGTTCTTGAAGAAGATTCCGTGAAAGAACGCCACGACTTTCATTCATGCCCCCTAGAACAGCGCGTCGGGAACTTCCGATTCGCCCGCCAGTCCGTTTTCCCACGCCTCGTCGATTTCCGCCTCCTCTTCGGGCGTGAGTTCCATAGTCTCTTGCGCGGGGAATTCCGCCGCTTGCGTCCGTCGCTGCGGAATCTTTGCTGATTGTTTCGGTGCTTCAATCTCTGCTGGCGCGTCGTTTCCGATTTCCGGCTGCGTGTTCACGATGTCAACTAAAACGTCATTGCCGTCCTGAATGACATTCGCGCTCAAAACTCCGCTGTCCCTTGCAACCGCGTTGGCAATCTCGACGCTTTTGGGCGCGTACTTCATCACCTTTTTAAGGACTGTTTTTTTCGCCATTGCCTCTGTGTCGCTCTCCCACGGGGAAGATTTCTTGTTTTTCACGCTCTGCGAATATTTTTCCGCAAACGTCAACACCTCTTTCCATGACATGACCTCAAAGGCGCGTCCGCCACTTATCAGTTCATAGTATGCATAAACAAATACAGGGTCTTTTGTCTTTCCGTGCGGAATGTGCCGCAAATTCTCGTTGAATCCGTATGAGTAGTCGAATTCGTCGCCCTTGTACACGACACGCGCCTGAATGGTCTTGTACTGGTTCGTGCGGTAGCACAAGTCAAGCATGCCCTGATAACCCAACTGGAACTGCGTCTCAACGCGCCCAGTCTTTTTGTTTGTGTAAGGAATGAGATACGCCTGTCCGAGCGGCGTATTACATTCCAATCCCAACTGTGCCGACGTGAGCAACGCTCCCAAGAATGAGTTGCGCGTTGACTGCGAAAGCAACTCGCTCTTGCTCAAGGCGGTCATCGCGATTCTCGCCATGCGCTCCGGCGTGATGTTCGGAGGAAGTGCCATAGCGATTTGGCTTGACATCTGCATAACCCATTGTTTCAAAGTCATGTTCTTTTCCTGCGTCGTCGTGAGTTTCGTGTCCGCGTTCGTTCCGTCTGTCTTCATTCATTTTCTCCTTGCTTTTGCTGTTCTTCCACCACAAGAGGAACTCCCAACTTGTGGAGGGATTTCGCGACCTCACGGGTCGCCTTTATGTCGGACAAGGCGTTGTGCGCCTTGTCCATTTTGATTCTAAAGTGGGCGCAGACCGTGCCCAACTTCCTGTTTGGAAGGTAAGGCATTTTCCTTGCCATGCCCGCGCTTTTCACTTGCCTGAACACGTCCGCCTTTCCGCAGAAGAAGTCCTCCATTCTCGCGCCGTTGCGTTCCAAGACCGCCTTGACGTGATTCCAGTCGAATTCGTTGGAGTTGTACCCTGCGAAAACCATCTTCTCGTGTTTGCTGCCGTCCGCGCGGAAAAGGTTTGCCGCATCGTTCAGGAATCTGATGATGTTCGGCGCAATCTCGCTTTCGGGCGGAAAGGATTCAATCTGCTCCCTCGTGTAGCCGTGGATTTTTCCCGCGTCCTCGTCGTAGAGGATTTTGTCGGAAAGCGGGTTGAACTCAAAGCAACGCTCGCCGTAATCCCTGCCGTTGTCCACGAGGATGAAAGCAATCTGGAATGCGGAGAAATTCGCCGTGTCTATTCCGGTCGTCTCCACGTCGCACCAAAGGTATCTCATCGCGCGAATCCCTGCCTTTTCTGTTCCGAAAGCCAAAGTTCGCAGAACGTCTTTCTGTCGATTCTCTTTTCCGCATAATCGGCGATGATTTTCTTGAACTCCTTGAAATCCATTCTCCCACCCTCCTTGAGATTATTTGTTCGCGGAAATCCGCATGACTTTCGACACGCTCTTTTTCGCAAACGTGTCGTAAAGCCCCGCCTTCTTGAGCGCGTCCGAATCCACCGTGCACCGCGTCTGCTTGTTCCACGTGATTCTCCATGCGCCACAGACGGCGGTCGTCCTTTCAGCGTCCTCGCCGTCCGAGGCGTTGAACATCGCGAGTTTCACCGATTCCTCGAGCGCGGTCTTATCGGCTTCGAGTTCCTTGATTCGCGACTTGAGTTCTTGAAGCCGTTCGACCGTGGCTTCCGCGTCCGCGTCAAGTTGAATGCTCTCCGCCGCCGGAAGCGACTTCACCAAGTCCGCCTCGCTCTCGTTTCCCGTCGGCGCGGGCGGATTGTTCGCAAGGATATTGTCGTTCCAGAAATCCTCTTCCGCCTTGACGAGTTGCTCGATGAATTTGTCGTTCCGTGGAATCACGTAATGCCTTCCCTCGTACTTGCCCATGATGTAGACGGTGAGGACGAAATACGGCAGACCCGTGACCGCCATGTAGTGCTGGACTTGGCAGTAGTAGCTGTCGGGGATTTCGTCCTCCGTGAATCCGTCGCCGGCGCGTGAAGTCTTTATCTCGTGTCCGCCGAGACCGCTCACGACGCTTCCCGCGATTTCCCTTTCGCCCTCGACAAGCACAAGCCCGTCGAGGTTCGCATTCATGAACGGATGGTTGACGCTCGTGAACATTCCCGGCACCGCCTCGATTTGGATTCCGAGTTCAGCCCTCGCTTTCTGTCGAATCGGGTCTTCGAGTATGTTTCCCCATTCCGTGGCGGCGTTTCCCTCGAAGCGCGACAAGCCTTTCTTGTCCAGATAGACGGAAAGCGGGGTGGCGTACTTGTTCAGCCCCATTATCGCGCCCGCGTCGCTTCCGCCGATTCCAGTCCTGCGGAGTTCGAGCCATTCCTTGCGGCTCATTCCGCATGTTCCCACGAAGCGACACTTGCCGCCCTCAAGGATTCTCTCATACAGCATTTTATACCTCCAAAATATTTGCAGCCCTAAAAAGGCGGGCGCGACCTCGCTACATTCCCCCGAAAACTTCGGGAAAGACGCGCCCCGCCGTTTTTTCTACTTCATTATGCGCGGCATGAAGCCGCGTGATTTTAAGATACGCGCATTGCTATGCAATGCGGAAAGCGGGGGCGACGCCACCGTCACTATCACTGGCACTGCCGGTGTCGCCACTGCCATCGTGGGCGACATAGCAAAAGTCGGAGGCATTCGACGCATAAGGCGTACCCAGCCACCACCACCATGTATCGTTCTCGAATGTCTTGATTCTGTGCGTCTGTTTCTCGAAGAACGGCATGTAGTCCTTGCTTTTGTCGTTGAAAACATTGTCATAGGACAGCAAGGAAACGTCTCTCAAATCTGCGCCAAGACGGTTTTCAAGAGCCTTTCTGAAAGGTCCTGCAAGGTATTTTCCCAACGGAGTTTCAGGAAACGGCTTGCCTGATTCCTTCGCATCAATGTCGTGCAGAAAAAGGATGTTCTCAAAGAGAAAAGTTTTTCCGTCTCCCACATCGACCAAAATTGCCTCCGCGTCTTTCAGGTGAAGCGCATTGAAACGCTCCCCGTCGATTTCGCATTCATCGACATCGACAGAATCGATTCTGATTCTGTCGCCAACTTGTTGCGCCCGACTTGGACGCGGCAACTCCTTTCCCGCGTTGCCGGCTGCTTTCAGCCGAATGTCCAATTCATCCTCATCAATGACGATGGACTTTATCGACAAGCCCATCTTTTCAGCCATGCTCTCAATTTCCGACAGCATTTTTCATACCTCCACTTTTCGTTCCGCTCATTATGTAGCGGAGTTCCGCCGCTTGGTCGCAGCCGAAGCCCAGCGCGAAAAGATACGCCTCGCCGAACGTGCCGACGAAAGTCTTTCCATTGCGTGTGGTCTCGTACAGTCTAACCTCGCCGCCGTCCGTATCGACCCTCGCGATGCATTTGAACATCATGAGCGTTCTCCCTTGTACACGTAGCGGACATAGTTTGTCGTATGCCCGTATCGGTTCTTGCACTTCTGCGGAACGCTCTCAATGTCGTACCCCAAACCGCGCAACTCGAAAATCACGGCGGAAAGCCTCGTTATGCCGAATCCGAAGGCTTCCATGCTTGTTATTCCTTTTTTGTGCCGCTTTATGTACTTCCCTACAAAAGCGACCTGTGAACCGCCCATAACTCCCTCCCGAATTTTTCCTATTCGCCTTGAATGCTTGCCAAAGTTTCCTCGACCTGCACAAGACGGTCTTGAAGTCGCTCGATTGTGCGTTCAAGCCGTTTTTTCTCTCTTTTAAGACTGGAGGGGTCGTCCAAGTCGTCGTCGCTTGCCAACGCCGGCTTTTTGCTTGCAATCGCCTTGATTTGTGCCAATGTTTTTCCGTTTTCCGCCGCTTTTTTCGCCGACACGACATCTTTTACGGTTTCTATGACTTTTGAGATTTCGTCCGAATATTCGCATTGGCTTGCGGACATTGAGCGCAATTCTTGCGCCTTGCTTCGGGAAAGTTGCAGGTCGGATTCAACCACGTCTTCGTAACGCTCGCCGTTGCTTTTGCAGGATTCGTTTATTTTGCCTAGCAGTTCTCCGAGCCGCTTTTGGGCTTCGATGATTTCCTTTTGGATTTTCCTTGTTTGCCCGACAAGTTCTTTTGTCGCGCCGCTTCTTTCCCGTCTGTAGATTCCCTTTTCGACGGCGATGTCCATCAAGTCATAGAACGTAGACCAAAAAAGGGTCGTATGGCTTTTTACGCTTGCCACGTTCTTTTCGGAAATCAAAATGTGGTGCGTCAGTTCGTGGATTGCCGTGTACATCATCTGATTGTCTGAACTGAAATTCTTGTTGTGCAGGAATATTTCTTTTGTGGCTGGTCGGTAGAATCCGTTCACCCTTGAGGACTTTTTTCCAGTTTGGATTACTGAAAAATCATTCTTGCACTCCCATATTTTTTGGAGCGATATTTTGATTTCTTCGTTGGTCATCGGCGTTTCTCCTTGAAAATAAAAAGGGTTTCGTGCGCCTTTGCCACACACGAAACCCAATATTCCAAGCGTCCGAAAACGCCTAAAACTACAATTGTGTTTGCAAAGGTGTCTTAAAAAGTTGATTCCCAATCAAAGATTGATTTTCTAACTTCGTAAGATACCTTGATTTTAGATTATAATTGCGATACCTTTCGCAAAAAAATGTTGAGCAAACTCGCATTTTGTGCTATAATTTCAAAATCAAATTCGCATTGAATTTGCGTAAAATAAAATTTGCTTTTGGAGAAGAAAATGGCAAAGCAACAAAGGACTTGGGGAATTTTCATTTCGCAATTGGCGTTGGCTCTTTATTTCATTGTAACGGCGTTCTGCCTGATCACGCGGGAAGGCAGTTCAATTTCCAGCGCGGAAATCGAAGCGATTACGCGCGTTTTCGGAAAGGGCGCGTACACCGTGAATGTGATTGTCGGAATTGTGCTTTTGTTGTGCGGAATAATGTTCGCGCTCAAAGCGTTCGGAATGGACTTCGGAAAATTCGACGACGCTTTCAAATACATTACGCTCGTGCTTTGGATTGTGATCACCGTCATCACGCTGATTTTTTACATCGGCGATTTCAAGTCGATCATGGTTTTGCATTGGCTTTTGGCTTTGGCGAAAAACGCGCTCATCATCGGCGGAATTCTTTTGATTAAAAATGGAAAATAAGCGCAGAATTTAATTGGGGAAAAAATGGGCGGAAATTCTTTTGGAAAAATTTTCAAAGTCACGACGTTCGGAGAAAGCCACGGAAACGCGTTGGGCTGCATTGTGGAAGGAATTCCTGCGGGCGTAAAAATCAGCGCGGAAAAAATTCAGCACGAATTGGAACGCCGCCGTCCCGGAAAAAAATTCGCGGGCGAAAAAAATGCGGCGGTAACTTCGCGCAACGAATCCGACACGGCGGAAATTTTGAGCGGCGTTTTCGAAGGATTTTCGCAAGGCACGCCAATCGCCATCGCGATAAAAAACACTTCGCAAAATTCCAAAGACTATTCAAATCTTGCGGCTACATTTCGCCCGGGGCATGCCGACTTTTCGTATTTTGAAAAATACGGATTTCGCGACTATCGCGGCGGCGGACGTTCGAGCGGAAGGGAAACTTGCGCGCGCGTCGCGGCGGGCGCAATCGCAAAGCAATTTTTGGAACAAAGCCTCGGAAAAAAATTCGCGATCACGGCGTACACTTTGCGCGCCGCTGGCATTTCCTGCGAAAAAATAAATTTCTCTGACATCGAAAAAAATCCTTTGCGCGCGGCGGATTTAAAAGCCGCCGAATTGATGCAAGCGAAAATCGAAGAATTGCGCGCTCAAGGAAATTCTGCGGGCGGCATAATCGAATGCGAAATTCGCGGCGTGCCGAGCGGCTTGGGCGAGCCAGTCTTTGAAAAACTCGACGCGCTTTTGGCGCAAGCGATGCTTTCGATTGGAGCGGTAAAAGGAATCGAATTCGGCGCAGGATTTGCGGCGGCAGATTCCACAGGAAAAGAAAACAACGACCAAATCCGCCTCGACAAAAATGGCAAGCCGAAATTCTCGCAGAACAATTCAGGCGGAATTTTGGGCGGAATTTCAAACGGAGAAAAAATAATTTTCCGCGTTGCCATAAAGCCTGTGCCGAGCATTTTTTGCGAGCAAAAAACAATCCGCGCAAAAATCAATCCTGAAAAGCCGGCGCAAAAAAATGCCGGGTTCGAAGAAACGGATTTGCAAATTCACGGCCGCCACGATGTTTGCCTGTGTCCGCGAATCGTTCCCGTTGTGGAAGCGATGAGCGCGCTCGTGCTGGCAGATTTGTATTTGCAAAATCGGTGCGCGAAGATTTAAAACTTGAATTTAAAATTCAAAAAATTTCAGCGCGCCATTTCGCAGCATTCACGCATTCAAAAAAATTCCGTGGACACTTCGCCGCTTTCAAGCCGCAAAACATTTCCGTCTTCCGTGCGCACGACAAGGCGCGCTTCATCGTCTATGTCAAGCACTTCGGCAAAAAAAGAATTTTCATCGCCGACCAAAGGAAAAACTTTTACGCGCCTTCCAATCAAAAACGAGCGCGACTTGTATTCCGAAAGTGCCTCGCCGTATGCGGCGGAATTTTCTAAAGTTGAATCATAAAGCGCGTACAAATTTTCGCAGACCTCGGAAAGCAATTTTTCTTTCAGCGAATTAATTTCAGGAACTTGGCTTTCATCTTGAAAAATCGCGCCGGCTTTTTTTTGGATTTCCTCGGGAAAATCTTTCGCCAAAATATTTATTCCAATTCCGATTACAGCGGCATCGATTTTTTGCGAGCGCGAATCGACATGGCCTTCCGCCAAAATGCCGCAAACTTTTCTTCCGTCCACATAAATGTCGTTCACCCATTTTATCAAGGCCGGAATTCCGAACAATTTTTGAAGCGCGCGGCAAACTGCGAGAGCCGCCAAAATTGTCAACTTTGCAGAATTTTCAATTGGAAATGGCGGCGCGTAAATCGCAGTGAAATAAAGACCAGTTTTTGGCGGCGAAAAAAAATTGCGATTTATCCGCCCTCTCCCCGCGCTTTGTTCTTCTACGACGATGACATTTTTTTCAAGCGAACGAACTCCGCCATTTTTCGCCGCTTCGTTCAAAAGCGAAAGCGCGTAAGTGTTCGAAGAATCGATTTTTTTCAGGCGGATATAATTCAGCATAAACGCGCTATCGTTTTCCTAAAAGCGTAAAGCGTTTTGCGTCCGCGCAGAAAACAACGCCGCTTCCGCCCTTGGAAAAGCATTCAAGATTTTGAATCGCTTCCACGACGGCTTCGGCTTTGCTTTGTTCCACCAAAATCACGAGCATTTCTTTTTCCGGAACGATTTCCACTCCGAAGAATTTTTCGTCGCCTTCTTTGGCAGTGCCGCGCCCGAGGAGAACCGTTCCGCCGCCCGCGCCTGCCTTTCGCGCAGCCGCCATCGCGTCTTCGGCATAGCCTTTGTTCACGATTATGTTGATCATCTGAAAAGAATTATTTTCAATTGAATCCATAGATTTTTCCCCCAAAGTCAAATTCGATTTCGTTCCGCTTTTTATGAAACTGTTCACGTCCACCGTGAACATCACGCCAAAATGTTTTTTCTTCGAGCAAGCGTCTTCAATTGCGGTGCGGACATCGTTTTCGATTTTATCTTCCACGACGATGTAAACGATTTCTTTCGAACTGTCGCCCAATCCCAAAATCGAAAGTATGTCGTTCGAAGCAGTTCCGCGTCCAGGAATTATCGTGCCGCCCGAAGCACCCGCGCCGTTCGCGGCGGAACTTATGAGCGAGCCTGAATTGTTCGGCACGATGCTTACGATGAGTTTATACATTTTTTCCTCCTGAAGCAGCCGCTTTTTCCGCAAGGATTTTTTCACCACGCGCGTTCTTCACTTTGAAAACGATTCCCATAATCTGCACGGCAATGAGCGGCATCATCGCCACAAGCGCGATCACGCCGAAAGAATCCGAAGCATCTTTTCCAGCCGCGCCAATAGTAAAAGAAAGAATGAACGTCGAAGTGAGCGGACCAGACGCGACTCCGCCCGAATCGAACGCGATGCCCGTAAAGAGAGGCGGCGCAAAAATCATCAAGGCGAGAGCCACGGCATAGCCCGCAACCAAAATATATCTCAGCGAAAATCCGTTGATGTTGCGCCAAAGCGAAAGCGCGATTGCAAACGCCGTTCCTGCCGAAAGGAAAAAAAGCAACGCGCGACGCTTTATCGTGCCGCCCGAAACTTGTTCAACTTGCTCGCTCAAAACCCAAACTGCAGGTTCTGCGCAAACGATTATCGCGCCGAAAACCACGCCCGTTCCGACAAGAAGCGCAAGGTAAAAGCCGCCTCGTTCCGAAGCGAATCTTCCCAAAATTTCTCCGAGCGCACGTCCAGCATCGCTGAAGCCGCCGTTCACTCCGATCAAAAAAACAGAAAGCCCTATGAACGCATACACAAATCCAACGATGAAACGCAAAACTTGACGCGATGTCATTTTGAAAAGCCAAAGTTGAAAGATTATGAAAAGCGCGAAAAGCGGCGCGATTGACAAAAGCGATTCGTGCAAAACTGACGAGAAAATTTGTGTGAACGGCGAGAACACTTGCGAGAAAATACCTGTTCCAGTTTCAAACGCGAGTTCCTCCACCACGTCCACCGATTTTTGCATGAGATTCGCACGGCTCAAAAAAATCGCGTAAATCAGCACCGCCATAATCGGGCCAACGGAAGCAGTTCCAGTGAGTCCGAACGAGCCGTCGTCGCCGGTCGATGAAGTGGAATTGCGCCGAACTGTCGCCACGCCCAAGCCCAAAGCCATAATGAAAGGCACTGTCATAGGACCTGTGGTCGCTCCGCCTGAATCGAACGCGATTCCCAAAAAACTTGTGGGCGCGAAAAACGCGAGCGCAAAAAGCACGACGTATGCGATGGCAAAAGTGATTTTTATGGAAAATCTCAAAACCGTGCGCAAAAGCCCGATGAGGATGAACAAGCCAACGCCTGCGGCAATTACGAAAGTGAGCAAAAATTTATCGACAAATTTGAAAATCGAGCGCACTTGGTCGCCAAAAACTTGAATGTCAGGCTCGGCGGCCGTAACGATAAATCCAATCACGAAAGCGCATCCGAGCAAAAGCGGCAGATTTCGTTTTTGCACGAGAGAAGAGCCGCAACGCTCGCCCATCGGCTCGATTCCCATATCCACGCCGAGCAAAAAAATCGTCAGCCCGACAATCAAAAGAATTCCGCCGACAACGAATCGCGCCAAAAGAATTTTATCCAGCGGGACTATTGTAAGTCCCAAAACAAGAACTATAAGAATTACGGGAACGACGGATTTTGCCGTCTCTTTGAATTTTGCCGCAATGTTCATATTATAAATCTACCGAATTTGCTTTAAAAGTTCAAGTAATATCGCGCCGCTTAAATTCGCGGCAATCTCTTCATTAAAATTGTAAGTGGATTCCGCAGTGTCGTCCGCCATATCGGAAAGCGTCCGCATAATTACAAACGGCGTTTTATTGAGAAAGCATGCGTGCGCCACGGCAGCACCTTCCATTTCCACGCAAAGCGGCGCACAAATTTCTTTGATTCGTTCCTTTTGATTTTTGTCCGCCACAAATTGGTCGCCTGAAGCAATTCTTCCCACCGCGAGTTTGTGCCCCGCACTTTCCGGAATGAGCGGAAAAACGCGCTTGATTTTTTCTATCATATCATTGTCGGCGGGAAAGTCAGAACATTCCATTTGCGGAATTTCCGTGGACTTGTAGCCGAACGCGCTGGCATCCATATCGTGGTAAAGCGCGTCGCTCGAAAGCACCACATCGAAAACTCCAAGCCCCGCGCCCATCGCGCCCGCGATTCCAGAATTTATTATGAAATCCGCGCCGAATTGCAAAATCATTCTTTGTGCGCAAAGCGCGGCGTTCACTTTTCCCACGCCGCTTTTCGCAAGGACAATTTCCGCGCCGCCGATTTTTCCTTCGTGATAAATTGTTCCGCCCGCATTAGTGTGCGAGACATTTCCGCCTTGCGCGAGCGCGTCCAAAATGATTTTCACTTCGCATTCCATCGCGCCGATAATTCCGAGTTTTTTCATTTTTCCACCTCCACAGCGTCCACAGCTTTTTGCAATTCCGCATCCGAAATTTCATTCGGAAATGTATTGAAAACTTTTTCATAAAAAGCCACAGTCCGCCTTCCGAACATTTCAAGCGAAAAAGTTTTCGAAATTTCAAGGCTTCGTTTTCCGAACGCCTTGCGCTTTTCTTCGTCGGCGGCGAGTTCCAAAAGATAGCCGTCCATTTCCTCGTCGGTTTGTGCGAAGTAGCCGTTTTCTCCATGAAAAACCGTGTCGGAAAAACTCGTGTCGTATCGGACGACTACAGGAAGCCCCGACATCAAAGCTTCGAGCACCGTCATCGAATGCATTTCCGAAAGCGACGCGGTAACATAAACATCGCCGAGTTGATAGAACGAATGAACGTCGCGCCATGGAACGTAACCTGTAAAAATAATTCTGTCCGAAAATTTCGCGGACTTTTTTTTCAAGGCCTGCAAAGCAAGTCCATCACCTACGAACAAAATTTTTATATGCTCATTTTTTTGAATCACGCGCAGGCAAATGTCCAGCAATTCTTCCACGCGCTTTTCGTAAACAACACGTCCCAAAAACAAAAACACGATGTCGCCTTTTTTTATTCCCCATTTTTCGCGCGCCGCCTGAATTTTTTCTTCCGAAATAGTGTGCCGCAAAAAAGTCTCGCTGTCGAGCGCATTCGGAATTATCGCCGAAGGACTTTGCGGAAGCATAAAAGGCAGCTTGAAATATTCGTGCGCTTTTTGCGAAACATTGATGAGCGCGTAGAAATCGCGGTACATCCAGCGCACGATTCTGCGAATCAATTTGACAGGAATGAATTTTCCGCCCCAAAGATAATATTTGTAGAAATCCTCCCACAATGTGTGCGTCGTGGCGATGGCAGGAATCCCGAGTTCCTTGCTCGCAAATTTCGCCGCCTGTCCGATAGAAAATTCAGTGTGCGAATGAATGAACTCCACATTGTGTTCTTTCAAAAAAGCAATCAAGCGTTTTTTGTCAACAATCGAAATAAACTGATCTGGCACTCCGAACAACGCGCTGGAAAACGACTTCATCCGCAGGATGTTCGACTTGTCGGAAAATTTTTCTTCGATGTATTTGTCATGAGTGTCCGTCGTAACAATCACGACATTGTGCCCCATCGCCACGAGAATTCTCTGCAACTGCAAGACCACAGTCACAATGCCGCTTTTTGTGGGGAGAAAAGAATCTGTGAAAAGCGCGATATTCATAAAACTGTATTTTACCAAAAAATCGCCGCCATTGCAATAACTTTTTTTCTGGGGAAACGACAACCCCTCTACTTCGGAAGCGGGGGTTTTCTTTTTCCCAGCACCGCTCGGGGCTGCCGCCCCGAGACCCCGCACATGAATCATCTCTTGATTTTTTTCACAATATAACATACAATGCGCTATGCTCAAAAACGCAATGCTTTTCATCCTCGCAGTTTTCTCTTTGAGCGGATGCGTGAATTATAGCCGCCCGAAAAATGTCGCCGTGAAAAATTCGACTTCTAATTACCCCCCCCCTATAGACGCGCGGGCGGAGGGCTTTGTCGCGCAGGAGTCCGACCACATCGTGGCGAATTCTGTCGAAAATTTCTGGGTGCGCCTCGAGATTCCGTCCGCTCCCGAAAAAACGATTCTCGACCTTGGCCCGGAACTTGTTGACGAAGCGTGGCTATTCGTGCGCAGTCAAGGCGAATGGATTTTTCACGACAGGACAGGAAAAACCGTGCCGAACGGACAGAAGAAAATCCAAGGCATACGATGCGCCTTGGAAATTCCCGCGCGGCAAGGCGAGGTGCTTCTGCACATAAAAAATTCCGACGCCACCGCGCTCAGCCTCCGCATTTTTTCCCAAAGCGAATTTTTCTTGCAGACAATGAAATTGAATTTTCTGCACGGATTCTCAATCGCGGTCTTTTTGGTTTCGATTTCGGCGCAAATCCTCATCTGGATTTTCCGCAGGAAAAAAGGCTCGCCGTTCGTCCTCGCCGTGACGATCATGTTCTTCGTCTACCAGCTCTGCATGAAGGGAATCGCGCCCACGCTCCTTTGGAATCCCCTCGCGCAGGCGAAATTCTTCCTGCGCCTCACCTACATCGTGGCGACGTTCGGCTTCGCGACGATCCTCATGCTCACGCTGCGGTGCACCAATGCGGAAACGCGGTTTTCCATACGGCGGCAGGTAAATTCCGCGCTCGTCGGCTGCGCGCTGCTCTTCGCGCTGATGTTCTCGTTCTCCCCGAATTTCGATTTCGTCTACCGGCTTTCGATTTGCGTCCTGGTCGCCGGGCTGATTTTTGAAATCGCGATCATCGCGCTCGGGGCGAAAAACCAAAACGCCGACTTTTCGATTTTGACTCCGTGGTGCGCGTTCTACGTCTTTTTGATTTTCCGCCAAGTTTTTCATTTGGTGCGGAAGTCGAAAGAATATTTTCTGCTCAGCGCGCTCATGGAAAACGACTATTATTTTTCCTACGACGCGGCTTTTCTCGCCGTAAATATCGGCTATGTCATCATCCTCGCGCGAAGGCTCGCACGGCGCGATGGAACGCCGATTTTGGAAAAGCGCAAGGAAAACGCCCCGCCGCAAGAATCCGCTCCGCGTTCATTAGAAGAAATCCTTTTGGAATGCGGGCTTTCCCGCCGCGAAATCGAAGTGGCGGAATTGCTCTATTCAAAGCAAAGCAGCACGAAGGAAATCGCCTCGCAGCTGAACATAAGCATGAACACCGTCGCCACGCACATCAAGCACATCTTCGAAAAATGCGGCGTGAACTCGCGCATTTCCTTCTACAAACTGGTAAATGAGAAAATAACCCGAAAAGGTGATGCTCCTACCCCCCCCATTCGCCTAAAAAGGTCGTAAAATCACCCGTATTGGCGATATTCAAGAGCCTGCGAAGACGTTAGACTTTCCTCAATCCGAATGAGATTTCCGAAAGGAAACCGATTCGGACGCGCGCCCCGTTTTGGGGCGCGGGAAGAAATTAAATTAAGGGAGGACTTTATGAAAAAAGTCTTGGTTTTGGTGGCGGCTACAATTTTCGGCTCGCTCGCATTCGCGGAAAAAGTGATGGAAGTGGGCGTGAAAGGCGGCTTGCTTTTGAACGCAGGAACGAAATTGGACGATGATATTTATGCTGATTTGAACCCCAGCGAGAAAATGACATTGGGCGGCGACGTGGGAATCTTCGGACACTTCGGACTTGTGGATTTGGGTCCTGGCACTCTTTCGCTCCAGCCAGAAGTGTTCTTCTCTTTCGCAAACGGTGTGAGGGCTGAATTTGAATATGATTATTGGGCGACTCAAAAATATAACAGCCTTGACATAGCACTCCTTGTGGGCTACGACATTCCAGTTGGAAAAATCAGCATCCGTCCGTTCTTGGGGCCGAAAGTCGGAATCCCGATTGGAAAAATGAAATTCGATAACAATTTTGAAGATGAAGATTCAAAGAAAGACACAAAAATGAAAGGCGCGACGATTGGAATGGACTTCGGCTGCGGAATCGCGATTCCGTTCGGAAAGTTCGTGCTTGGTGCGGACGTTCGCTACGGAATCGACTTCAATAAAGTGAAACTACAATCTAAAAATAATGACGGCTCGACAGAAGATGTTGATTTTTTCCGCCGAGGAGCGTTGGGAATCAACATCACAGCAGGCTACAGGTTCTAGGATTTTGCAAAAAAACGGCGGCGCACATTTGCCGCAGCATTAAAAAAAGTTTTAAAATCCGCGCGAAAATATCGCGCGGATTTTTTTTGCAGCGCAATGAAAACTTTTTTTCCCTAATTTACATTAAATAATTGCAAAAAATTCATATCTATAATTTAGGGAAAAATGAGAGAAGCGCAAAAATACGAAGACTTGTTCTTCACGGACGATTTTATGTTCTGCAAGATCATGGAGAATGACGAGCACATCTGCAAAAGCGTCATCGAAATCTTGCTCGGCATCCAAGTCGAACGAATCGACTACGCGAACAGGCAGGAAAGCATCGCGATGGATTTCGGCTCGCGCGGCATCCGGCTTGACGTGGTCGTAAAAGGCGACGGGAAAATCTTCAACTTGGAAATGCAAACGACGATGGAAAATGACTTGCCGAAACGCGCCCGCTACTATCAGGCGATGATGGACTTGGACTTCCTTGAAAAAGGCAAGGAATACGAGACGTTGCCCGAATCCTTCGTGGTGTTCATCTGCACGAGCGACCCGTTCGGCTGCGGATTGCCGCGATACACAGTCTGTCAAACCTGCATGGAAAATTCCG
>CAMWIU010000049.1 GCA_947174385.1 uncultured Treponema sp. | reverse complement strand
GTCTACACGCACGAATGCGATTTTACGCCGGGGATTGCGACGAAAATCAATTCGCGCTTTGCGCACGAAATTTTTCTTTCTTATGAGGAGACGAAAAAATATTTTTCGCCCGCAGCGCAAAAAAAGCTCGTCGTTACGGGAAATCCCGTGCGCGAAATTTTTTACAACGCAAATCCTGAAATCGGAAGGAAATTCATTTTTGATAGCGCGAACGGAAATTCGGAAAAGGAAAATCTTTCGGAAAGTCGAGGGGAGAAAAATTCCGCAAAGGCTGAAAACGAAAAGCTCATCCTGCTTGTTACGGGCGGCTCGCTCGGCGCGGCGCAGATAAACAGCCTTGTCCGCGAAAACCTTGAATGGCTTTGCGAGAATTTTGTGCTTGTGCATCAGACCGGGCAGAAGCGCGATGTCGAAATTTCTCAAGGCGCGAGCGTCGCCGTAAAAAATAATTATCATCCTTTCGCATTTATTTATGAAGAAATGCCGCATGTCTTTGCGGCGGCGGATGCCGTTCTTTCGCGCTCGGGCGCGAATTCGATTTGGGAAGCCGCTGTTTTGGCAAAGCCGATGATTTTGCTTCCGCTCGAAGGGGAGGGGACGCGCGGCGACCAAGTGGACAACGCAGAATTTTTTTCGCGGCAGGGAGCTGCGATCGTAATCAGAAAGGCGGACGCTTCTTCGCAGAAATTGCGCGACGCGCTTTCGCTTGTTTTGAAAAAAAATGTCCGCGAGGAATTTTCTTGTGCGTGCAAAAAAATCGTCGGAAACGAAAAGCCCGGCGAGAAAATTGCCGAGATTTTGTTCGCGGAAAATTTCGAAAAATGAATTTTTTATAAGAGGAAGTCGATGAACATTTTGGACTGCATTTTTTTCGCGCTGCTTTTGATTTTTGCGATACGAGGATTCGCGCGAGGATTCATCAACGAAGTTTTCGGAATCGGAACTTTGATTTTTTCGCTTTTCTTCGCGTTCTGTTTTTGCGATGCGCTCGGCGCAGTTTTCGCGAATTCGATGAACGCGACGCTTGCAAAAGTCGTGGCGTTTTTCGCGATTTTCGTCGCGGCGTTCATCATAATCAAGTTGATTCAAATGCTCGTCAAATTGATTTTTTCAGGACCGATTTTAAAAAGCCTCGACAAGACGCTCGGCTTGATTTTGGGATTTTTGGAAGGCGCGGCTTTGGTGGTGCTCGTTCTTTTCGTGATGTCGGAACTGAACGGCACGATTGATTCCGAATCTTTGAGAAGAGGCAGCGCGCTTTCGAATTTCATAAATGGAATTCCTGTTTGATTCGTGCGTTGTTTTTTTTCGAGAGTGCGCATGCATTCGGCATTTTCGGAAATCCTGAAATTTATGTGAAGTGTTAAAAATGTACGAAAACGTTTTGTTTCAAAATGCAGTTCCTCTTTTGGAGCGCGACATAAAGTCGGGAAGGCTTCCGCGCGCGATTTTGTTTTCGGGTGGGGAATGTTGCGGAAAACTCACGACCGCGCTTGAGACCGCGCGAGTGATTTCTTGCGCGGCGCGTTCGCAGGGAAAGCCTTTCGGACAATGGAATTGTTCCTGCCCGTCGTGCCAAAAACACAGGGCGCTCGTGAGCCAAAATTTGATGCTGCTCGGACCTCGAGATTGCACGCTTGAAATCAAGGCTGCGAAAAAAGCGTTCGCTTCTTCATGCGCGCTCGGCGACAGCCACGTGAACGCGACGCGCTTTCTTTTTTTGCGCTCGGTTCGAAAACTCGAGGCGCGATTCAGCCCGATACTTTTTGCAGGAAGCGACAAGCTTTCGAAAATCGCCGCGCTCACAAGCGAAATCGATGAACTGATGGAAGAACTCGACGTTGAGCACGAACTTCCCGAAGCGAAAAAAGTTGATGAACTCGCCCAGAAAATTTCCGACGTTTGCCAAAAACTTGAAGGCGATTTTTTATATGATTCAATTCCGATTTTGCAGATTCGAAATCTTTCTGAATGGGCGCACATCGGCGCGGCCGAAGGAAAAAAAGTCATCATCATCGAACGCGCCGAGCGGATGCCCGAAGGCGCGCGGAACGCGCTTTTGAAAATCTTGGAAGAGCCGCCCGAAGAGACGCTTTTCATTTTGACAACGAGGGCGCGGAACGCCGTAATGCCGACGATTCTTTCGCGCGTTCGCACGTATAATTTTTCTTCGCGGAATTTGGAGCAGTCCAAGGAAATCATCGACCGTGTTTTCCATGACGGCGCGGAATGCGAAATCAAAAATTATCTTGAAACTTTTTTGCCTGTGACTCCGGAAGAGGTTTCGCAAATCGCAAAAAATTTCCTTGCGGAAATTCTTTCGGGCGCGATTCCCGATGTTTCCGAGTCGATAAAAAAATGCGGCAAGTTCGAGCCGAGAATTCTCTTCAAGATTTTTTTGGATTCGATTTTGGATTTTCTCCGCGCTTCGTTCGAAAGCGCAGGCGGAACGCAAGCCGCGCTTGAATGCAAGGAACACGTGCAAAATTGCTACAACAATGTTTCGACATACAATCAGGGGATTCAAGCCGCGCTCGAAGAACTCGTGCGGAATATCGCAAGCACGAACAAGCGGCATGCGAATTATTTGAAGATTGCGTAAGTCACGCCTTTAGCCTTGATGAAATCGCCGTGAAATTTGCATGCGTGATTGCGCCCGCGAGCGCGTCGGCGGCGTGGTCGGGCTTCGGCTCGGCTTTCAGCCCCAAAAGCATTTTGACGCACCGTTCCACCAAGGCTTTGTCGGCGGCGGCCGTTCCCGTGACGGCTTGCTTGATTTGATTCGGCTTGTATTCGCCCAGCGGAATTCCGCGGATCGCAAGGCAAAGCGTCGCCACGCCTCGCGCTTCGGAAACGCCCATCGCGCTCGTAACGTTCTTCGCAAAATAAAGCGTTTCCATCGCGGATTCGGTCGGGGAATATTCATCCAAAATCGAATTGAGGCTGTTGAAAATCTTGAGGAGACGGATTCCGTGGATTTCGCGGGCGGGCGTTTCTATAACGCCGTAATTTACGAGCGAAAAACGGTTCTGCGCGTAGTCAATCACGCCCCAGCCTGTCGAAGCAAGACCAGGGTCGATTCCGATTATGCGTCTAAAATTGTTTTTCATCGCAAACAAAAAGTTTTTGCGCAGAAGCCTTGCGAAGTTTGAAACAAAGCGCGCCACCTTCCGAACATAAATTTCGCAAGCGACGCACTTGGATTTTTCGCGCTTCGCAATCGTCGCAAATTATTCTGCGCTAGGATCGAAGTCGTCGGGATATTCCACCGTCGTGTAGACGTTCTGAACGTCGTCATTTTCTTCGAGACGATCGACCATCTTTTGGATTTTCGCGGCGGTTTCTTTGTCCACAGGCTGATAGGCTTCGGGAATCATTCCCACTTCGCCCGAAAGCGATTCGAATCCTTTTTCCTGCAACGTTTCCATTACAGTGGCGAAACTTTCCTGCGAAGTCGTCACAGTGATGATTCCGTCCTCGTTCACGATGTCGTCCGCGCCGGCTTCAAGTCCCGCTTCCATAAGCTCGTCTTCGTTGACTTTTTCCGCATCGTAAGTGATAGTGCCTTTGCGCGAGAACATGCGGCTCACAGAGCCAGTCGTTCCCAAGTTTCCGCCGTTCTTGTTGAAGATGTTGCGCACGTCGGCCGCGGCGCGGTTTTTGTTGTCGGTGAGAACTTCCACCAAGACCGCCACTCCGCCCGGCGCGTATCCTTCATACGTGAGTTCTTCGAAAGTCTTTCCGCCGAGTTCGCCAGTTCCTTTTTTGATGGCGCGTTCGATGTTGTCTTTCGGCATGTTCGAGGCGCGCGCCTTGAGGATGGCAGTGCGAAGGCGCGGATTGGAATTGGGGTCTCCGCCGCCCATTCTCGCCGCGATTGAAATTTCCTTGATGAATTTTGTAAAGAGCTGGCCGCGCTTCGCGTCGGCGATGCCCTTGGCATGTTTTATGGTTGCCCATTTACTGTGTCCAGACATAATCTCTCCTAAAAAAAGCGTTTGAAAATAGTAAGATATTATAGCAAAATTTCCGCATTTTGGTCAAGCCCTGATTTGCTCTGCGAAGATTTTTCCTCGACTTCATTTTCAAAAAATTTTCCCTGCGCATTGATTTACAATTTTCTTTCAATGCGCTAAAATGATTTTATGATTATCGCGGAAATCGGAACTTCGCACGAAGGCTCTTTTGAAAAGGCAAAGCGTCTCATCGACGCGGCGGCGGATTGCGGCGCGGATGCCGCGAAATTCCAGTGGGTCTATGCCGACGAAATTTTGCATCCGAAAACGGGCTTCGTGGATTTGCCCACGGGACGCATTCCGCTTTACGAGCGTTTCAAGCAATTGGAATGCCCGAAGGAATTTTACAAGGCCGCGCTCGAATACGCCCATTCGAAAAATTTGAAATTCGTCTGCTCGCCTTTCGGCGTGAAAAGCCTTGAGCAGCTTTTGGAATTGAATCCCGATGCCGTGAAAATCGCTTCGCCCGAATTGAATCATTTTCCGATGCTGCGAAAGCTCGCGCAATTCCGCGCGCGGCAAATTTCATGCGGCGAAAATCCAATTCGCGTGATTGTTTCAAGCGGCGTTTCGAAATTAAAGGATATCGAAGCCGCGCTTGAAATTCTCGGAAAAGAAAATGTCGCGCTTTTGCATTGCGTCACGGCGTACCCCGCCCCGGAGGACGATTACAACGTGCGTCTTGTTTCTACGTTGCGCGAGATTTTCGGAGTGGAAACCGGAATCAGCGATCATTCGCTGGACGCAGTTTTAGTGCCATGCCTTGCCGCCGCCGAAGGAGCCGCCTGCTTTGAAAAGCACATCACTTTGAGCAAAAAAACTTCAGGGCTTGACGATCCTGTCGCGCTAGAGCCGGAACAATTTTCGCAGATGACGCAGGCGTTGCGCCAATGCGAGGCCGCGCTGAATCATTACGGGCGCGAGCGCGGAAGGCAAGAAATCATAAATCAGATTTCCATGCAATACGGAAGCGAGCGCGTGGAAAAAGTTTTGGGAAGCGGCGTGAAAAATCTTGCTGCGAGCGAAGAAAAAAATTACGGGCGCACGAACCGCTCCCTGCGATATGTGAACACATGTTCATGTGCGCATATATTGCAAGAAAGCGATGTCGGCGTTTTGCGCACGGAAAAAATTTTGACGCCAGGAATTCCGCCGGAATTTTTGGAGCGCGTAATCGGAAAGCGTCTTTCCCGCCAAGTGGAATCAGGCGATCCAGTTCTTTTGGAAGATTTTATGAATTAAAAATTTTTCGATTGCGCGAATCAACAAACGCTTCGCTTAATGCGCGTCAATCTCACTTGATTTTTTTCTTGCTTTTCATTAGAATGTTTTTCACTATGTCAAACGAAATTATCCAGCCGCGCGTTCTCAAGGGCTTTCGGGATTCTCTGCCCGAGGCGGAAATTCTTCGCGCGGATTTGATCGAGACGATTACGAAAACTTACCGCTCGTTCGGCTTCGTGCCGATTGACACGCCGGTTTTGGAATACACGGAAATTCTTCTGCGAAAAAGCGAGGGCGAAACCGAAAAGCAGGTTTTCCGTTTTACGGACAACGGCGGGCGCGATGTCGCGATGCGCTTTGATTTGACAGTGCCTTTCGCGCGTTTTACCGCCGAGCACAAAAGCGAAATTTATTTTCCTTTCAAACGATATCACATAGCGAAAGTTTGGCGCGGCGAAAAACCGCAGGCCGGACGCTACCGCGAATTTTATCAATGCGACATCGACACAGTTGGAAGCGACAGCGCGGCGAGCGACTTTGAAATTTTGAGCGCGATCAAGGCGACTCTCGAAGCGATTGGAATTCAAAAATTCAAAATCCACATAAACCATCGCGGCGTTTTCAACAGATTTTTGGGTGCGCTCGGCGTTTCGGAAAAAAGCGAAGACATCTTGCGCTGCGTTGACAAGATTGCAAAAGTGGGAAAGGACGAAGTGAAATCGGAACTGCTTTCGCTTACGGGCGGCGAAGAAAAAGCCGAATCGATTTTGAAATATATTGCGGGCGGCGCGGACTTTGACGCGACACTTTCGCTCATCGAAAACATGGCGGGCGGCGAAGATTCGGACACGAAGCGTTTGCGCGAAATCCGCGCGATGTTCGACGCGGCGGGAATCAGCGGCGCGTTCGTTTTGAATCCGAGCATAACGCGCGGCCTTGACTACTACACTGGAATCGTGTTCGAAACTTTTTTGGACGAGCTTCCTTCGATAGGCTCGGTTTGCTCGGGCGGACGCTACGACAATCTTGCAGGGCTTTACACGAAAGAAAAAATTTCGGGCGTGGGCGGCTCGATTGGGCTTGATCGCCTGATTGCCGCGCTTTCGCAACTCGGACTTGCGCAAAAAAAAGGCTCGTATCTCGACGCGGAAATTTTCTGCGCTTCTTTGGAAAACCTTCCCTCAATGCAAAAAGCGGCGACTGCTTTGCGCGCGCTCGGCGTGAATGTCGAAGTTTTTCCCGAGCCGAAAAAAATGGCGCAGCAATACGCGCTCTGCGAGGCGAAAAAAATTCCTTGGGGAATTTTCGTTTCAGAAAGCGGCGCGATTTCTTTGAAGAATTTGGAGACGCGCGATCAAAGCGAAAACTTGAGCGCAGAGGAAGCGGCAAAAATCATAAAAAATCGCTGATTCATGCGGCGCAAAAAGGCGCAATATTTTGCCGGCAAAGCGTCGCGCGGAATTTTTTGCGGACGGCGAAAAAATTATTTCAAATTTTTCGCGGCTTTTTCCGCGCGAAATTTGTTCGCATAAATTTTCACCGCGCTTTCGGGAAGCCAGCCGCTTTCAAAGCGGTACCATGTCTGGGATTTACCTTCTACAGAAATTGTAGACGTGGCTTGAATCGGAAAGCATTCCCCCTGCTTGCAATAGCCCGCCGCTTGCGCGTCCCAAGAAGTATCTTTTCTGAAAGACGAGTATGGAACGACGACCACCGCCCATTCCACATCGGGCGCAAGCGCAAGCGGATTGGAGGTGTCGAGCACGATTTCCCAATTATTTTTTTTCGAACACGACGAAAATTCAAAAACGAAAAGCGCGGCAAAAACAAAAAAAATTATCCTATGCGCCATATTTTTTTTCGACAAAATCTTTTACCTTTTCATAAATGCCCAAATCCGAATCGACGAAATTGTCCGCAGGAATCTCGCCGATTGGAATCCATTTGTATTCCGTGTGCTCGGAAAGCGCGAAAGGCCGCGCGATGCCGTCGTGCTCCAAAAAAATCTCGTAGGCGTGAAGCGCGCATTTTTTCCCGTTGTGGAAGAATTCGCCGTCGCAGATTTTTTCGCCGACCTCGGCATTCACTCCGAATTCCTCGCGCATTTCGCGCACGATTGCCCGCTCGCAATTTTCATCGCCGTCAATTTTTCCGCCAGGAAATTCCCAGCGTCCGCCCATTTGCCCCGTGGGATTTCTGTGCGCGATGAGAATTTTTCCTTCAAAAAGCGCGATGCATGCGACAGAATCCGACATTATATGACCCAAGCTCCCGGCGCGATAAAGTGAAGCACGGCAAAAAGCAAGCACGCGATTCCGATATAAAATTTGTTGGAAATCAAAATTACATCCACAATTTCAGGCGCGACAAATTCTTCGCTTCGATTTTCAAGATACGAAATCAATACCGAAGCTCCTCCCAAAATCGCAGTAAGCGCGGGCGCAAGGTCGCCGAGCAACGAAGGTCCTCTATAAGGAGCGAGGAGAATCACGATTCCAGTCACCAAGCACAACGCGCCCGACACAAGGTTGAACATGGGATTTGAAAAGAGAGTGTCGCCCGCGACATTCTCCTGAATTTCGTCCACGCCGGGAATTTTCGGCGGCGCGCTTTCATCAAAGCCATCATCAAAATCCACGTCAGAATTTTTGCCGTAAACGCAAATCAATCCGCAAAGGATATTAAGCAAGACCGACAAAAAATAAAATTGCACCATATTTCCCCCTGCAAAGACACGAGCGATTTTCCAACGCGAGCTTCCTCGCCGAAAAAGCGCGTGCCTTACAACGCCTTTCGTTTTATCGCTTTACGTTCGCGCTCAATTCAACTCGCTCGCCGAGAATTTCCACTTGAGCGCGCACTTTAATTATATCATAATTCGGAACGTTTGTCCGCAAAAAAAATTCATTTTTTTGCAAAAAACCGCTTTTCTGAGAGCGTGTGGCGATTTCACCTTCGCCGTCCAAAAAATCAAAAATCGCCGCCGCTTCTTTTTTTTCGGCGACATATTCATCGATGCGGAAATTTTTATCGCGCAGGCTTTTTTGAAGCGCGTGGATTTTTACCTGCGCCAAAATTTCGTCGCCGTAGGCGAACGCGTTCAGCTCGCATTCGAATCCCGCGCACACTCCGAGTGTCGGATTTTGCAGGAAATTCACGCCGAGCACGACGACAAAAAAAAGCGCGACCGTAAAAAGCATTATTCGATTGAATTTGTTCGCGACCAAAATCTTGAAAAAGCCTTTTTCGACCTTCATCTTTCCGCTGTAAAAATCCTGCACGATTTTTGGAGCGTTGTTGATTCGCTCGTTGCGGTCGTAGTGAAAATGAATCGCGCTTTCCTTTTCTTCTTCCGAATATCCTTCGATCATAAAAATCCTTTCCGCTATTTTTCCTGCGTTGCTTCCGAAATCGCGCGGGCAAGATCGTCAGTGCGCCACCACACGACTTTTGCTTTTTCGCGCCCTGCGAGAAGCGCACTTATGATTCCCGATTCGCTGAGCGAAAACGCGCTGTATACGGTGTCCGCAGTGTCGTAGCCCAAATGCCTTCGCAGGATGCGGCCGTTTTGGAAATTGACCATTTGGACGACGCAGCCAGAATCCACCGAAATCATAAAGAAAAGCCAATCGGATGCCGCGCCAATAAAATTGTATGGCAGTTTGTAAGTCTGCTTTGCAAAACCTTGCGTGATTGATTCTTCGTAAGGCGGAATTTCAATTCCATCTTTAAATTCGCCGTTGTATGGATCGAACGGAAAAATTACGGTAAGCGGTTCTGAAACGGAAGCGGAATCTTCGTAGTAGTCTGCCTTTAGAAAAAGTCGGCGCGAAGAAGGATCGGGCACAACGTTTTCGATTTCCGAAAAACGAGAGCCTTGCGATTTTTCGCCATATTCCGGCGCGTCGGAATATCTTATCAGAGTTTCGTACAAAAGCGTTCCTGAATCGTCGTAGCAAAAAACCATGAATCCTTCGACAACGATGCAGACTACAACGAGATTGTTTGCCTGCGTTGTGTAGATGTTGCGCACAAAAGGAAAAGGCGTTCCTCCGATTCCTTGCTGACCAATGTAGTTTACGAATGAATCAGAATTGAATCGAAGCACGATTTGGCGCAGATTCCTTCCGTCAGAAATTTCATGGCGTTCTTTGGGAAGCGTTTCCACCGCGTAGAAATATTGCCGCGAATCCGTCGCCAAAAGCGAAGGCGAATTGAAAGGGTAGGCGACTGTTTTCTTCGTGCTGTACGCCGAATCCGAATCGTTTTCCGTTTCGTCAAAAAGCGGAGCGGGATTTGTTTCGGGATTGTGATAAAGCGTGAGAAGTTCACCGAATGAATTCATCTGCAAAATTTTTTTCGATTTTCCGTTCGAGATGAAAAAAAATCCGTCGCGCATCGCGATTCGCGTGTTGATTTCGCCAGTGGAATTCAAGTCGAACAAGTTGATTTGATTTTCGAGGTTTCCATAATTCAAAGTGAATTTTTCCTCGCGGCGAATGCTCGACAAATCGGAATTTTTTCCGCACGAGAAAATCAAAAGAGAAAAAAACGAAAATGCCGCGAACGCGAAAAAATTCCCGCCAAGCTTTTTCATGGAAAAACGCCGCCGCGAATTTTTCAAAGCCGCCGTTTCAAACTTTTCCATGGCAGTTTTTGTATTTCTTTCCGGAGCCGCATGGACACGGATCGTTGCGGCCGACTTTCGGCATGGTGCGGCGGACGGTGACATTTTGCCTTTGCGCGGCGCGTTGCATCGCGCTTGAGCCAGCCTGCCTTCTTGCGGCGTCCGCGCTGATTCCCTGCGCTCCGAAATTTTGCCCGGCTTCGTCATGCCGCGCGCTCATTTGATTTTGCCGCGCGTTTTCGGCGGCGCGTTGCCTTGCGGCGATGGCTTCGGGCGAAAGCTGGATTTTCACTTTGAACACGCGGGAAACGATCGTGTTGCGAATCGAATCCATCATGTCGTAGAAAATATTGAAGCCGTCGATTTTGTATTCGGTGAGAGGATTTTTCGAGCCGTAAGTGCGCAGAGAAACCGCCTCGCGCAACGCTTCCAAAGCCTCAAGCTGGTCGAGCCATTTTTTGTCGATGAGCTGAACGTATTGGTAGCGGATGAACATATTGAAATTTTCTTTTCCGACCAAAGTTTCCTTTTGCGTGATGTCGTTCTGAAGCTCGGCCTTGATTCCTTCAAGCGTGAGCCGTTCGGCAGGAAGCGCGAATCCGAACGCGGATTTCACTTCTTCGGAAACGGCTTTTGTGTCGGCGCGTTTTTTCCCGTATTGCTCGAAAATGTCGTCAACGAAATCATTGGCGTTTTGAAGGACGCGCCCAGAAAGATTTTCGTCGCTGAGAATCGCGTCGCGCTGGCTGTAAATCGTGGAACGCTGCTCGTTGAGAACGTCGTCATAGTCGAGCAAATGTTTTCGGATTTCAAAGTTGCGCTCTTCCACTTTGTGCTGGGCGCGCTCGATTCCACGGTTCAGCATCGGATGGTCGATCGGCTCGCCCGGCTCCATTCCGATTCTTGTCATTATGTTTTTCATGCGCTCGCCGCCGAAAAGCCGCATCAAGTCGTCGTCCATCGAGATGAAAAATTTCGAGCGGCCGGGATCACCTTGGCGGCCGGAGCGTCCGCGAAGCTGGTTGTCGATGCGGCGGCTTTCGTGGCGTTCCGAGCCTATGACGTAAAGTCCGCCGAGCGACTTCACTTCCTCGTAATCGGAAAGCCATTTTTCTTTTTCGACTTTGAGCGCGGCTTCGTACTGTTCGGGCGTGGCTTGTGCGCCCGCGCGTTTTCTTGCGCGCATTTCGGGATTGCCGCCGAGCTTGATGTCCGTTCCGCGTCCCGCCATGTTCGTCGCGATCGTGACCGCGCCTTTCGCGCCGGCCTCCGCGATGATGAGAGCTTCGCGCGCGTGGTTCTTCGCGTTCAAGACTTCGTGGCGCACGCCTTTTTTCGTGAGCAAGGCGGAAAGGTGCTCGGACTTTTCAACGGAAATCGTTCCCACCAAAACAGGCTGGCCTTTCGCGTGCGCCTCTTTGATTTCCGCGCAAATCGCTTCCCACTTGTCGCTTTCATTCAGATAAACTTCGTCGTTTTCGTCCTTGCGGGCGACCGGCTTGTTTGTCGGAATCGCGACCACATCGAGCTTGTAGATTTTATTGAATTCGATCGCTTCGGTGGCGGCAGTTCCGGTCATTCCCGAAAGCTTTTCGTACATTCGGAAAAAATTCTGGAAAGTGATTGTCGCCATCGTCCTGTTTCGCTGCGCGATCCGCAAATGCTCTTTCGCTTCGATCGCCTGATGAAGTCCGTCTCCGTAGCGGCGGCCTTCCAAAACGCGCCCAGTGAATTCATCGACAATCTGGACTTGCCCGTCTTTCACAAGGTAGTCAACTTCGACTTTGTAAAGCCTGTGCGCACGGACGGCCTGCGTAAAATAATGGACGAATTCGAAATTCTCTTCGTCGAAAACCGTCGTTCCCGCCGCGATGAGATTGTGCTGATGCAGAATCGAGTCGATCTTGTTCATTCCTTTGTCGGTGAACGAAACTCGCTTGGACTTTTCGTCGAGCGTGTAGTCGCCTTGCATCGCGGCGCGTTCTTCGGGAGTCATCTGCACTTCGTCGGGATAGTCGCCAGTGGCGGGATCCTTTTCCACTTCCGTGAGAAGCCCGACGTATTTGTCCACTTCGTGATATTTGTATGTGTCGTCCTCGCCCTGCCCGCTGATGATGAGCGGAGTTCGCGCCTCGTCAATCAAAATCGAGTCGATTTCGTCAACCACGCAGAACGAAAATCCGCGCTGGACTTTCCTTTCCAAATCGATGCACATATTGTCGCGAAGATAGTCGAATCCGAATTCGTTGTTCGTTCCGTAAGTGATGTCGCAATTGTACGCCGCGCGCCGCGCCTCGCCGTCCATGTTCGAAAGGATCGCGCCCACGGTCTGCCCCAAAAGCGCGTAGACAGGACGCATCCAGTCCGAATCGCGCTCGGCAAGATAGTCGTTCACCGTCACGATGTGGACGCCCTTTCCCGAAAGCGAATTGAGGTAGGCCGCGGCGACGCACATCAAGGTCTTTCCTTCGCCGGTTTTCATTTCCGTGATGCGGCCCGAATGCAACACGAGCGAGCCCATGAGCTGAACGTCGTAAGGACGCTCGCCCAAAATCCTTTTCGAAGCCTCTCGCGCCAAAGCGAAAGCGTCAACCAAAATATCGTCGAGAGTCTCGCCGTTCGCGAGGCGCTCTTTGAATTTTTTCGTCTGCAAAGGAAAATCTTCGTCCTTCAATGAAACCGCCCATTCCTCGCGGGCGTTTATCTGCGCAACGATGGGCTTTAACTTTTTTACTTCGCGTTCGTTCTGTGAGCCGAAAATCGCGGTCAAAATCTTATCGATAATCATATTAGAATAGTATAGCAAAACCAAAAGGAAATTTCAATAGGACGACGGAAATTTTGTGGATGCGAAAAAATCATATTGAAAAACGCCGCGCGAATTCGAGAAATTTAAAAATCATTTTTTCATTTTTTAAAATTCAATTTTGTGCAAATAAAATTTGACTAAATCCAAATTCACCGTTTATAATATTGATATGAAAAGAAAAATTTTTGTGCCGTTCGTCGTCGCGCTCGTGGCGTTGCTGACTTCCTGCTTGTCCACGGGTGAAGCTGCCGAAACTGTCGCGCAGGAAGATCCTCCTGTAAAAGTCGCGCCCGAAAAGCCCGATTCGGACTTAGAAGAAATCAAAGGGTATTCCAAACGTTCGCCGTATTTCCGCGCGGACAGGAGCGTTTTTGAAGATGCTTCGATTGCAAAGTCGTGGCTTGATGTCACCGCCGAAGAAATCAGGCAGATTCGGGACAAAGTGCAGAATTTGCGCTTTGACATAACAGGCTATGTCGCGGTGTTTCCGAATGAAATAGACGAAATGTATCTTTCAAGGAAACGCGCGGAAGTTGTCGCGGAAGGGCTTGTAAAGCGCGGAATTCCATCCGCCGCGATAAAGACGATTGCAGGCGGAAGCACCAAGCGTTTTAGCGATTCGGTGCGGCGAGAAAATCGCGTGGCTACGATTGCGGTGGTAGTGGTGGAATGAGCGTCGAATCTTTTGCTTGCGTCGTCATTTCATAGTCGCGAATTTTTGCGCTAAATATTTCGGCTTGGCTTGCAGAAATAAAATTAGAATCGGCGGCGTGAATTGTTCGCCGATTTTAGCTGTTCTTTGCTTTGCGGCTTTTTTCGGTTTTTTGCGTCCTGCCGAATTTTTTCTTCAAGGCTTCTTCGACAATCGGCGGAACCATTTTTCCCACGTCTCCTCCGTAACGCGCCAATTCCTTGATTGCGCTTGAGCGGATTGTAAAAAACTTTTGCTCGGTGGGAACGAAAAGCGTTTCCACTTCTTCCGCCAGCGAGCGATTCACCAGCGCGAGGTCGAACTCGTAGGAAAAGTCATTGGCGTTCCGAATTCCGCGCAAAAGCACTTTCGCGCCCACTTTTCGCGCGTACTCAACGACTAGCGTGTTCGCCGCATGGACTGTGACATTCTCGAATTCCTTGGTCATCTTTTGGAGCATCTTCACGCGTTCCTCGGCGGAAAAAAGCGAGGACTTGTCAGGATTCACCGAAACGAGCACATCAATAGAATCGAAAAGACTTCGCGCGCGCTCGATTACGTTCAGGTGTCCGTAAGTTGGCGGATCGAAACTTCCCGGAAAAACTGCGATTTTCATAAAATTGATTATAATCCATTTGACTAAATCTAACAATAGTGCTATACTGATTTTTATGAAAATAAAAACATTTGTGTTGTTGTCCGCATTCTTTTTGTCGTTGTGCGTTCTTTCCTGCAAGTCAACCGAACAGGCGGAAGAAACGCCGAGCGAAAAAGTCGTGGAATCCAACAAAGTTGAAAAGCAAAGTTCGGAAGAGGACTCTGAGTATCGGCGTTCTGTGGGAACGGAAAAAAACATTTCGCTTGATACGTTCAACGCGGACAAGGCCGCGATTGTCAAGAAAATCACGGAACTCAATGCGATTATGGCGAAGCGGGATTACAATTCATGGCTCAAGTACATAGATCCCGAATCCCAAAAATATTGGTCAACTCCTGCAAACTTGGCGAAGGCTTCGGAAAAACTCCCCAAAAATGTGAAAGGCCTGAAACTCCGCACATTGCAAGACTATTTCATTTATGTGTTTATTCCGTCGCGCAACGGCCGCACGATTGACGAAATTCGCTATAATTCTGCGGATTCGATAAGGGCGGTTCAAGTTTCCAAGAACGAGGACGGCACGAACAGGATCGTGGTCTACTACAATTTCGTGAGGCAGGACGGCGATTGGAAAGTTTACCTTCCGAGGCTGTAACTTCGCAATTTGTTCTTGATTTTTCGGAAAGTGTGTGATATAATTGTATAACTTCATCGAAATAAATTTGTTATTTTAGACAAGGAGATTCTTATGAAAAGTAGAATGATTTCACTTTGTGTCGTGGCGGGACTTGTTTTTGGAACAGCCGCTTTCGCCGAGGAAACCGAGACATCCGTAGAAAGCGAATACATGAGTTCTATGGATGACATCATCATCACGGAACTTGCCAATGATGACGATCGCGAGAACAAAGCTATCGCGCTTCAGTATCTTCGCGATGCCGCCGAAAACGGAAGCGTTTCCCCGGACATGATGATGGCTTTGGATCATCTTGCGGGCGAAGGAATAAATACGCAGAGCCGCATGAAAGGTCGCGTTATGAACAATTTCCCCGACATTCGCCGTGATGCATGCATCATACTTGGACAGGTGGGTACGGAAGAGGCTGCCATTACTCTTAACAAAATCGTCAAGACGGACAATGAACCGATGGTTCTTTCCGCCGCGATTCACTCTCTTGGAGAGATCGGCTACAACGACAATGACGAAGTTAGCAATGCCATAGCGTTCTATTCGAACAAATTCGAATCGATGAACCCTTCGAGCAGCCTTGCGATGGAAGTGGTGAACGCCTATGAAAAACTTTCGGGAAACATAAAGGACACGAAGCCTGTGATTAACTCGCTTCAGAGAATCGCGACTGACTATCATTTTGTGAAGCCTGTAAGGGAGCGCGCGCAAGCGGTTTTGAACAAGATGCGTTCTTCTTCCAGCGGCGACAATAAAAAGAAGAAATAGTGAGAGATGCGGGATTTGAACCCGCAACCTTCGGCTCCGGAGGCCGACGCTCTATCCAGTTGAACTAATCTCTCGGGGTTTCTCATTCTACAGGACTCGGGAGATTTGGTCAATAGGTTTGAGAGAAAAACGCCGCTCGGTTTTCGGAGAATCTAGGTTTTAAAAGCAATTGTTATGGAAAGCATTGTTTTGGCTTCGACATCTCCGCGCCGTCAAGAAATCCTCAAGATGATGCGCATTCCGTGCCAAGTGATGCCGTCCAATGTCGATGAGTCTTTGTTCACTGCAAAATCTTCAATTGAATTGCCGAAAATCCTTGCCGTGGCGAAGGTGAGGGCAGTCGTGGACTCGCTTCCCGAAGGAAATGACTTTCAGTGGGTTTTGGGTGCAGACACGGTTGTCGTGCTTGATGAAAAAATCTATGGAAAGCCAAAAGATTTCGCCGAAGCGTTCGAATTTTTGAGCGCGCTTCAAGGACGCACTCATCAAGTGGTGACAGGCCTTGCGTTGTATAACGGGCGCACGCGCAAAATTGCGGAAGGCTTGGGCATAGCGATGGTGACATTCGCGCCGATGAGCGACGAAGAAATCGAATGGTATTTGGGTACGGGCGAATGGAAAGGTGTTGCGGGCGGTTACAGAATTCAAGGCTTGGCGGCGTGCTTCATCACGAAAATTGACGGTGCTCCTTCGTGCGTTATGGGCTTGCCTATTTTCGAGCTTTATGATATGCTAAAAAAACAAGGTTATTTGATAATCGACTGACCTTGTTTCAAGGAACGTTTAAAGTTTGCGTCAAAAATGCTGCCGCAAACTTTAATTTCGAGTTTTCTTCGAAAACTCGTTTATTTATTGTCATTTCTCACTTCGTTGCGAAATGACTTTTTCACAAAAAGACAAAATTGAAATTTTGTCTTTTTGTGAAAATTTATAGGAACGTTGTTCCTAAAAAATTTCCAAAGGCTTTGCCTTTGAGTAACAGAGTTCGGAGTCGGAAAAATGAAATTCCGACGGGAAGGAGAAAAACATGGCTGTTGTTACCATGAAAAACCTGCTTGAATCCGGAGTGCATTTCGGACATCAGGTAAAACGCTGGGATCCGCGCATGTCAAAGTACATTTTCGGCGCGCGCAACGGAATCCACATCATCGACTTGCAGAAGACAATCACTGCAATCAAAGAAAGCTACGAAGTCATCCGCAAGACTGCGGCTTCGGGAAAGTCCGTTCTTTTCGTAGGAACGAAAAAGCAGGCGCAGCAAGCCGTCCAAAAAGAGGCGGAGCGTTGCGGACAGTTCTACGTGAACAACCGCTGGCTTGGCGGAATGCTCACGAACTTTTCCACAATCAAAAAATCGCTCCAGCGTCTCAAGAAAATCGAAAAGATGGAAGTTGACGGCACTTTCCAGAATTTGACGAAAAAGGAAGTCGCGTCGCTTTTGAAGGAAAAGGCGAAGCTCGAGAAAAACCTCGGCGGAATCAAGGAAATGAAGGAACTGCCCGGCGCGATTTTCGTAATCGACACGCATAAAGAGCAGATTGCCGTGGCGGAAGCAAAACGCATGGGAATCCCGGTCGTGGCCGTGGTTGACACGAATTCAAATCCCGAAGGCATCGACTACCCCATTCCG
>CAMWIU010000048.1 GCA_947174385.1 uncultured Treponema sp. | reverse complement strand
TGATATTGAAGCAAATGAATATTGAATTGATTGACGAAAATGAAATAGTAGCCGCGCTCGATTTTATCGCGCCGTTTGAAAATGAATGCGTGAATCTTGCGCATGAAATTTTGCACGGCGCGAAAAATTGCTATGCGGTAAAAAATGAATCCATTGAAAATGCGCAAAGTGTGGCGCGAAATTCAATTGAAAAAATTGTCGGCGTGTTTTGTTTTAGAAACCGTCGCACGATTTTTCATTGCTTGCCTTTTACAAAATACAAAACCGCGCTCGACAAAATTCTTTGTCAGGAAACTCAAGGCGCGTTCTATGAATTTTTCGCGGACGAAAAACCATTTTGCATAAACGGCGAGGTGACTGGATCGCTTTTTTTGAAAAACATTTTCCGCAATAAAAAAAATCCTGCGCACGCGAAAATTGTAAACGAATATTTTTTGATGCAAAAAAATTTTGCGCAAGAAAAAGATGCCAGCGCGGATTTGCCTGCGCAATCGCTTGAAATGCCGCAATCTTCCGAAAATGAATTTCGCATTTTTCAAGCTGCGCCTTGCGACGAAGAAAAACTTTTTCCGCTTGAACGCGCATATCAGTTTGAAGAAGTGATTCCGCCGAATTTCAATGTTTCGGAAAAATTGCTGCGCGATTCTTTCAGATTGAATTTGCAAAGCCAAAGAATTTTTGCCTTGCAAATTGAAGGCGCGCCTGTGGCGAAAGCCGCAATCACCGCTTGCGGAAAAAATTGCGCGCTGCTTGGCGGCGTTTACACTTTGCCAGAATTTCGACGAAAAGGATTCGCCACGATTTTGATTCGTCACATTTTGCGCGTGCTTGCCACTGAAAATAAATGCGCTTCGCTTTATGCAAGAAAAAATAAAATTGCCGCCGTGGAATTGTACAAAAAATTGGGTTTTGAAAGCGTGGCGGAATACAGGCTAATTTATTTTTAGCGATTTTTTGGCTGCGAGTTTTACTTTGTGAAAAATGCGGAACAAAAATTTTCGCTCCCGCTGGAGCTAGCCTCTGGTCGCAAGTCTTGCGACTTGCTTACCGAGTTTCACTTTGTAAAACTCGCGAAGTCAAACACTCATGATGGCTTCAGAAAAATTTATTCTGCCAAAAAAACAGTTCCTCGTTCCGTGCCGTTCGAAAGGTTGTCGAGGATGTTTTCTTTTGCGCCGTTCGCGACGATTACCGAAATGCCGTATGGCGAGCATTTTTGCGCGGCGGCGATTTTGGATGCGACTCCGCCCGTTCCGAACGACGAAGTTCCGCCGATTTTTATCGAAGGCAAAAATTTTTCTACGTTGGAAACTGTTTCGATAAATTGCGCGTCGCTTTCGGTTTTTGGATTTGCCGAAAAAATTCCGTCGATGTCGCTGAACAAAATGAGCAAATCCGCACTCCACAAAATGGCCGTGAGCGCGCTCAAGTTGTCATTGTCGCCGATGGAATTTTCCTCGAAAGAAACCGAGTCGTTTTCATTGATGATTGGAACTACGCCTTCGTCAATCAAAGTGAAAAGCGTGTTGCGAATGTTGAGCGAACGCAAATTGTTTTCGAAATCTTCTTTTGTAAAAAGCAGCTGCCCGATGTGCAAATCGTTTTCGTCAAACGCCTTTCGCCATTGCGACATCAATTCTACTTGCCCGATGGCGCACAAAGCCTGGCGATAATGCATGTCTTTTTTTCTAGCCCATTCTTTGAGCATGCTCACGCCGCTCACTTGCGCGCCCGACGAAACCACAACGATTTGCTTTCCTTGCTTCATCAAAGTTTTGCATTGCCGCGCGAACGATTTCATAAAATCCGTGTTTTGCGTTCCGTCGCTTTTTGCAAGAGTGTTGCTTCCAATTTTTATTACGATTTTTCGCGAGCCTTTTATAAGGCGTTGAATTTGTTCGCTCATTTTTTCTTTTTGAAAATTCGAAAATTTGGATTTAAAAAATCCGCGCAAAATTTCCGCGCGGATTTTTTAATAAGTAAAAATTTTTGTTTTATTCTTCTTCCGAAACTTCCAGCGGCTCGGCTTCCGAATTGTTTTCTTCGGAATCTGAATCGCGTGAAATTTCCGCAGGCTCGGCGGTGGGATCGTAGGCATCTTTGATGTAGTCCACGGTTTGAATCACTTGCGAATATCCCGGGAAAGTGTAGAGCACTTCGTTGTCCGAATCGTAAAGCACGATGTCCACGAGGCAGATTTCGTAAGTGTTTGCCGAAGGATTTTTCTGCTGAACGCGAACGTTGATTTCGGCGGCGATTTGGTCGTTGTCGATGAGATCCTGAACTTTGTAGAATTCAGTTTCGATTTCGTCCATGTTCGGCTCAAGCTTGAGTTCACCGGAACTGTAAGTCAACTGGCTGTCTTTTGTCCTTACGACAATCGGCCAATATTTTTGATGCGTGTCGAACGCGCCGCAAAGAACTTCAACTTTGTCGTCCGTACAATGAAATTTTTTCTGCTCGACTTCGTTCCAAAGCGCGGCCTTTTTCTGGGCGATTTCATTTTTGTCGGATTTGTACGCGCTTGCCAATTCCTTGTTTTTTTCTTCCATGTCGGATTTGAGCTGCTCTTGAATCGCCAAAATCTGTGAGTGAATTCTCTGGCTGTATTCGTAAGAATTTTCCCACGGGAAAGCTTCTTGCGCGGAAACTTCGTTGATCTTTTCTTGAGCCTCGGCCTGAAGCGTGGCAATCGCTTCGTCGGATTCCTTGCGATATGCCGCATCCAGCGAAACTTCTTCCTGAATGAGCGAATTGATTTCGTCGAGATAATCGTCAAGATTTTCCTTTTGCTGCGCGAACGCAAAAGAAACCAAAGTCATCACCATAAGACCCATGATAAATTGCTTTACTATTTTCATAGTTCCTCCAAAATTAAAAACGGTTTTCACCAAATTTGATATTCCATTATAAATCAGAAAATTATTGATTGTCAATAGAATTTTTTCGTACTTGCGCGTGGGCGAATTTTTTTGTATAATGTTCTTATGGAAAAATTGAACATTCTTCTTGCCAAAGGCAGGATTTACGAATCAGTCTACGAACTTTTGAACGATGTCGGCATTTCAATTCATTTGCCGGAGCGCACTTATTTTCCCGTTACGAATCAGTCGGACTTGGCGTTTCAGGTTGTGAAGCCACAGATTGTCGGCGCGCTTTTGGCGAGCGGCAAAGCGGATTTGGGATTCAGTGGAAAAGATTGGGTTTACGAAAACGGCGTTCAGGGAAAAGTTACGGAAATTATGGATTTGGGATTCGACGGCGTGCGGATTGTGGCGGCCGTTCCAGACACTGTGGATTTTTCAAAATTGATTTCTTCTTCAAGCGGAAAAAATTCCGCGCCGATTACGATTGCCACGGAATATCAAAATATTTCCAAAAAATGGATTCGCGAGAAAAAAATCAACGGAACTGTTTTCCGCACTTGGGGCACGAGCGAAGGCTTCGTTCGGGACAACGATACGTCGCTCGCGCAAATCCTCGTGGACAATACGAGCACTGGCTCTTCGCTTCGTGCGAACAATTTGAAAATCGTTGACACGCTAATGGAATCTTCCACGCGAATGTACGCTTCAAAGTCGGCGATGAAAGATCCTGCGAAAAAGAAAAAAATTCTCGAACTCAAAATGCTTTTCGAAGCCGTGCTCAACGCTCGCGGGCTTGTGATGCTTGAGATGAATGTCTTGGACAAGAATTTTGAAAAATTGGTGAAAGGCTTGCCTTCGATGAAAAGCCCGACAATCAGCCCGCTTTTCGGCGGACGCGGCTACGCGGTGAAAATCGCTGTTCAAAAAAGCGAAGTGCCGCAACTTTTGCCGATGCTTAAATCGCTAGGAGCTACGGACATCGTTGAATATGAACTTCGCAAAGTTATTAAATGAAAGAATTATGTAAACGACGAGGAAAAAAATGGAAAGTAAAAAAAATCGAATCGCAACTGTCGAACGGAAAACTGGCGAAACGCAAATTTCTTTGACGCTGAATTTGGACGGAAGCGGAATTTGCGATGTGAAAAATCCAATTGGATTTTTTGATCACATGTTGCGTTCGTTTTGCAAGCACGGCCTTTTCGATTTGAGCGGCTCGATTCAAGGCGACCTCAATGTTGACCAGCATCATACGATCGAAGACACTGGAATTGTTTTGGGAATGTGCTTTGCGAAAGCCTTGGGCGACTGCGCGGGCATTTTCAGAAGCGGCTCGTTTTTGTACCCGATGGACGAAAGCCTTTTGCGGGCGGCGGTGGATTTTGGCGGGCGGCCTTATTTGGTTTGCGAAGCGAAACTCACCGGAATTCCGCTCGTCAGTTCCGACGAAAACGGCAAGGAATATTCTTTCCAAACCGACTGCTTCGAAGAT
Source organism: uncultured Treponema sp. (assembly GCA_947174385.1). Taxonomy (GTDB): domain Bacteria; phylum Spirochaetota; class Spirochaetia; order Treponematales; family Treponemataceae; genus Treponema_D. Next base: position 12,704 of record CAMWIU010000048.1, on the reverse strand, counting down.
TTTTGGAATGGATTTGTGCAGAACGCAAAATGCAATTTGCATTTGGACACATTGCGCGGAAGAAGCGATCATCACAAAATCGAAGGCTTGTTCAAGGCGGCCGCGCGCGCAATTCGTAGCGCAGTCGAAATTGATCCGCGTCGAGGAGGGCAAGTTCCCAGCACGAAAGGAATCATCGTTTAGAATGCCGCGAAAATAAATGGGCTTGTTTTGGAGTTTGGCGAGGAAAATTTTTGAAGAAACACTTATGACAGATATTGAAAACAGCATTATTTCTACAAAGCAAGGATTTGAACAAAGTTTTTATTCGGGAGATTTTTATAATAAGCAGACACAAGATGAACATCATTTGAAAAACATTCTTGATTTTTTGCCGCTGAAAGCTGATATGAAAATTTTAGATTTGGGTGCGGGAAGCGGATATTTGTCTTTTCCAATTGCCAAAAAAAATCCAACTATATCAATAATAGGATTGGATATTGTTGAAAAGGCTTTAGAAGTCAATCGCTTTAAGGCAAAGAAAGAAAATATTCGTAATATTAGGTTTGTAAGTTATAATGGAATTGACTTTCCGTTTGTTGATAGTGAATTTGACATGGTTATTTCAAGATATGCTTTGCATCATTTTCCGGATATACACAAAAGCATTTTTGAAGTTAGTCGAATTATAAAGCAAGGAGGTTTTCTATTTATTTCAGATCCAACGCCCAATGCTAATGATATCTGTCGATTTGTGGACGAATATATGCAACTAAAAAAAGACGGTCACATTAAATTTTATACAAAAGATGAATGGCTACAGATATGTGGAAAATATGGATTGCAATTCAAAAAATCTTTTGAAAGTAAAATTCGATTTCCAAGGAAAAAAGATACGGCGTATGGATTTGATGAATTATTAAAGAGACATGATAAAAAGATTGTCGAAGGTTATGAACTTGAAGTGGCGGGAGATGAAATATATATAACAGAACAAGTTAATAACATTTTGTTTTATAAAAGATTATAGTTTTTATTACATTGCGGAACAAAAGTTTCCGCTTCTGTAAGGGGCTTCAAATTTTTAAAAAAGGATTAGTTATGAAAATAGCAGTATTCTCAGATGTTCATGGAAATCTTAAAGCATTAAAAGCAGTATTTGAAAAAATCAAAGAACAAAATGCAGACTTGACAGTATTTTTAGGAGATATTTTTCAGCGTGGTAACGAAGAAATAGAATGTCTGGAACTATTAAAAGACAGCGGAATAATCTGTTTGAAAGGAAACTGTGAGCTTTATGCTGAGCATGGAGTTGATGTCGATCCTGATGTGGAACATTTGAGAGCCTATTATGACGGAATAAGGAAAAAACTTACAGACGAGCAAATGCACTTCATCAGGCAGATGCCTTTGTTCTGCGAAAAAGAATGTAATGGTCGCATAATTCGCTTTTCGCATTTCTTGTTTTTGGATACTGATGAGGCATATCCTTTTTTACCGCTGTCAAGTTTAAAAAACGGTGTGTTTGATAAAGCTTGTGAAAGTGAAGATGTCAATAAATATGATCTCGTTGTGATTGGTCATTCTCATCAGAACTTCGTGAAAGGAAATGTAGTTTCTGTTTCAGCTTCAGGCTTGGAAGGAGCTTCTTACCTTTTGATTGAAGCAAACTATGATTCAATTAGCTTTGAGCACATTAGTATTTATTAAGTAGTTGCTTTTGCAAATTAAATATAAGGTTTGAATGAATGGCGAAAAAATTATCTGAAATGAGTTTGGAAGAACTTTGGCGGCTGTTTCCTATTTCTTTAACAGAACATCGGGATTGCTGGAAAAGTTGGTATGCCGAAGAAAAAAATGCTTTGGAGAAAATCATTCCCAATGCCGTCATAAATCACATAGGAAGCACGGCGATAAGTTCGATATGGGCAAAGCCGATTATTGACATTCTTGTCGAAGTTCCAAAGAAATGCGATTTGGCAGCTTTCAAAAATCTGCTCGCGGAAAACGGTTACATTTGCATGAGCCAAAGTGCAGCGAGGCTTTCCTTTAACAAGGGCTACACGGAAAAAGGCTTTGCCGAAAAAGTGTTTCATTTGCATTTGAGATTTATCGGCGATAATGACGAATTGTATTTCCGCGATTATCTTGTCGAACATCCCGACATTGCCCGCGAATACGAAAAATTGAAATTGGCGTTATGGAAAAAATTCGAGCATGATAGAGATGGCTACACTGCGGCAAAAACGGAGTTCGTTCAAAAATACACGAACGAAGCGAAATCCGCGCGAAAATCGTGCGCGGATTATTTGGCGTTTGACATCCGCGCGGAAATCGTGCGCGGATGTTTTAAATAAAATTTTTCAACTCAATTCTTCCTCATAAAAATTGAATACATCTTCACTTCGTCAATTTTCTCATAATTATTATTTTTCAAAAACCAATCAACTTTTTCCACAAACTCAACGTCGTTATATCCTTTGTCTATCAGGGCAACTCTTGGAAATGAGTTTTCAATTTCATAAAAAAATTCATCCATGATTTTTGGCTCGATAAGGCCTATCGGCATTTGATAAGAATACTTTGATGCGGCAAGTCTTCGTGATTTTAGATAAGCAATATTTCTATTACCCAAAACTATTATCTTTTCATTGGCACTTGTGATTTCCTGTATCAAAGGAACAATTTTTTCAAAGTCGCTGTCTTGATATTTTGAAAAAATTGCGCCAGCATACAATGCATACCAGCCGCAAATAATGAACAAAGCCACAGCAAAGTAATAACACAATTTTGCAGAATGTGTTTGCCCGTGGATATTGAATTTAAAAATATCTTTGTCGAATGTAGTTTTAAAGAAAAAACAAAAAGGATAAATGAGTGTCGGAAGCATTGCCATATAATAATGCCCATATTGCCTTCCGCTCAAAGCTGTAAAAAATAACGCGGAAAACAAGAAAATAAAATATCCTATATTGAAAAACTTATTTTCTTTAGTTTTTGAGTTTTTAATGCAAAGCAGGATTGTAATACAAGCAATAATAAAATGGAATGTAATCGCAAATTTTTTCATCGAAAGAATTCTGTCTTTCCAATTCTTGTTTGCGGAGTATTTCATATTGAATATAAAATAGCATTCAACAAAATCTTTTACCGCATCGTGACACCAAAAATAAATCAAAGTAGGCAGAAATATTACTGCCATACCCAAAAAGAAGAAAGCAAGAAAATTTAATATTTGAGCATATTCTTTTTTTCTGATACGTTGGATTGCCACCATTGGACAAAACACAAGCCAAACGGAAATCATATTTGCCCGAAGCAGAACCACACAGGCAAACGATGCTCCGCACAAAACAAGGCGTAAAATTGAAATTTTTCCAAACAAAAAATAATCTGTGAAAATATAAATTGACAACGAAATAAACAAAAGCGCATATTCCTCTGTCAAATTTCCACCTTCGAAAAAAAATTTCATAAGCATGTAAACAAAAGCAATTGGAATGAGTGCTTTGTAGCATGATAAAAATAGTCTTGCGAGACGGTAAGTTGCGAACATAGTAAAAAACAAAAATGCAACTTCCAAAATCCAACCGCCATGCTCAAATGAAATTTTAGTCCCCCAATAATTTATAAAAAATAAAAGAGGTCCTTTGTGGTCAAATGCGTCGCGATAAGGAACGCCGCCATTTTGCATAAGTTGTGCGATATATCTAAAAACACTTGAGTCTGTGGAAGAATTTCCGTTGGCAAAAGGATTCAAAGGACTTCGCATTAAAATTAAAGCAGACATCAGAAAAAGCAAAAAATAAGGTATAAAAATTTTTGATTTTCTGATATTTTCCCAAAAAATGATTGTAATCGAAGCAAACAAAAAAAAGGAAATCGTTTTAATTCCATATTTTGCAAATCTTTCAATCCAAACTATTCTCGTTAAAGAACGCCTGACAACAAATCGTTCAACGAAATAAAAAACAAGATTTTGAACAAAAGGCGCAAGCAACAAAACAGAAGCTATGATTATCATGCCACAAAATGCAAGTGAAATTTTTTGCCAACATTCCAATTTTATCTTTCCCATATTTATAATCCCTCCTTTTCTAAATTTCTTTTTATATTCATAAAATCATGCAAAGCATTTTTTCCAATTCTAAAAATGCGTTTTACATTAATTGAATTTTTTCCGCCTTGTCTGGGTCGAAAAGTAATTGGAATATATTTTATTCTATATTTCTTTTTGTGATAAACTACACTTAAAATAACATTTGATAAATTGAAATCTTTAGGAACGAATTTTTTGCTTTCAGCAAGCGTAGTGGAATTCATCAAGCGAAACGGAGTGTTTGCATCCGTGATTGAAACTCCAAAAAAAATTCGCAGAACAATTTTCAATATTTTTGTCACAAGAATCCGAGAAAATCCATCTTCACGATGATTGCGATGCCCAATTATAAAATCAAAGTCTTTTCGCAAATTCCAAAATTGTTCAAATTCTTCGGCTCTTGTTTGGCCGTCAGAATCTGTCTGAAAAATAAAATCTGCGCCATGCGAAAGCGCATAGTCGTAAGCGAAAAGAATTGTGGCTCCATGCCCTGAATTCGGTTTGTCAATAATTTCCAAAAGTGGACGATTTTTTTCCATATCTTTCGCTTTTTCCAGCGTTGCATCTTTGCTTCCATCATTTACGATTATAAGGCGGCTGCCATTTTCGCATGAATGCCTTTCAACAATTGGATACCATTCATTGACGACGCTTTCTATGTTCGCCTCCTCATTGTAAGCAGGCATTACAATGTAAAGTTTTTCGTTCATAAAAAATTCTCCATAAAATTAATTACATTTCAGCGCGGCGAAATCATTAATCGCCTTTTCTATTACGTCGTCCATATCGTAATATTTGTATTCGCCAAGACGACCGCCAAATATTACCTTGGGACATTTTGCTGTCAATGTTTTATATTTTTCTAGTAGCACAGAATTACGTTCATCGTTTACAGGATAAAACGGCTCGATTCCGTTTTTCCATTCGGATGAAAATTCGCGCGATATGACCGTGCGATGATTTTCAAAGGCGGCACGGTTTTCAGGCTCGAAATGTTTGTGCTCAATTATACGTGTAAAAGGCGTATTTCCGTCCGTGTAGTTCACAACAGCATTTCCTTGGAAATTCTGTATTTCAATTGTTTCTGTCTCAAAGCGAACGCTGCGATATTCTAAAGTGCCGAATTCAAAATCAAAGAATTCGTCGATTCTTCCAGTAAACACAATTTTTTTTGCCATGTTTTCAAAACAATTTCTTTTGGAAAAGAAGTCTGCTTTGGTTCTCGTTTCGATTCCTCGCAAAAGTCCTTCTATAAGCACATTGTATCCACCGATTGGGATTCCTTGATATGTGTCGTTAAAATAATTGTTGTCAAACGTGAAGCGGAACGGAAGCCGCTTGATTATGAATGCAGGGAGTTCTCGGCACTTGCGCCCCCACTGTTTCTCAGTGTATTCTTTGATTAGTGTTTCATAGATGTCACGCCCGCATAGTGATAGTGCTTGTTCTTCAAGATTTTTCGGATTGGAAATTCCGAATTCCTTTCTTTGCTCATTGATTTTAGCTATAGCCTCGGCAGGTGTTTTCGTTCTCCAAAGTTCATAGAAAGTATTCATGTTGAACGGTAAATTGTATAACTTGCCGTTATGGTTCGCTATGGGTGAATTTGTGTAACGATTGAAGCGGACAAAACGATTCGCGAAATTCCAAACTTCTTCATTGGACGTATGGAAAATATGCGCGCCATATATGTGGACGTTGATTCCGTGGATGTTCTCGCAGCGAACATTTCCTCCGACCTCTTTGCGCTTTTCTATAACTAGGACTTTTTTCCCCGTGTCTGACGCTAGCCGTGCGAAAGTTGCGCCATAGAGTCCAGAACCTACTACAAGATAATCGTATTTTTGCATCATATTCTTGATTTCGTGTTACGCATTTCTAACAAATATAGAATTATTATAACTTATTTATAACAATTATTCAAGCCTTTAATACTTAAATTTGAGTAATATAAAAACATGGGATTTAAAGAGAATTTGAAAGCCGAACTTAATTTTCAAAATGTTCTTGTAAAAGAACTGGCGGCAAAAACGAAAATTAGTAAACGAACGCTTGACAATTATTTGCGTACAAATGCAAATGATCCGCCAGCTACAACCGCTGTGAGAATTGCAAAGGCACTCGGTGTTTCAGTTGAGTATCTCGTGACAGGCAAAGAAAGAAAACCCAAAAAATCATTTGAAAAATGCAATACCGATATTATAGCAAGAGAATTGAAAAAACTTAGCAAACAAGAATGTTGCGTTGTTCTTGATTTAATAAACTCTATTTGCACAAATCTACATTAATTTTTCATCTTGTCTCGAAAAAAAGCAATTTCAATTTTTTTTAATATTTTTTCAGTTATTACAAATTAGAAATTTTAAAACACTTTTTGTTTATTCCAACAATACACGCATTCTGAAATATCGTTTCAAACTCTGTCAAATTTATTTCCGCAAATATTTTAGATATTATTTCGGGCAGAGTTTTTTTAACGACAAAAACTTAGTTTTGTGCAATTGAAAATTCAAGGAATGAAACCTTGCATTTTTCCTGCATTTCCAGTAAAATTATTTTGCAAAATTTAGAAGGCTTTTTCAAAACTTTGCGATGCGCTTTCGATATTTTCGGAAAAGGAATGCACACAATCTGCGCTGAGATGTCGCGCAAATTGTGTGCGTCGAGTTTTTGCTTCGCCAAAAACTCGCTTATTGAATTGCCTGCTCGCGCAGGCGAAAAAATGGTTTTTGAAAACCTGAAGTTTCTCAAAAACCATTTTTCACAAGGAAGGAATTATGTCTTTGGAATGTGGCATTGTAGGCTTGCCGAATGTCGGAAAGTCCACAATTTTTTCGGCACTCACGGCGGCGCCAGCTGCGGCGGAAAATTTTCCGTTTTGCACGATTGATCCGAATGTTGGAATTGTTGATTTGCCAGACGAACGACTGGATTTTTTGGCGAGCGTTTTTTCGCCCAAAAAGAAAACTTTCGCCACCGTCAAATTCGTTGACATCGCGGGTCTCATAAAAGGCGCGTCGAAAGGCGAAGGTTTGGGAAATCAATTTTTGGCGAACATTCGCGAGACGAGCGTCATTGCGCATGTCGTTCGTTGCTTTGACAATCCCGACATCATGCACGTCCGCGAAGATGCGAAAGTTGAGGCTGCCGTAGATCCTGAAAGCGACATTCTTACTATCAACATGGAACTCGCGCTCGCGGATTTGGAAACGATTTCCAAGCGCGAAGAAAAAAATATAAAGACCGTGCGCGCTTTGGGAAAAGATGCGGAAAAGCAGCTTGCTCCATGGAAAAGCGGCGTGGAAAAAATCCGTCCGCTTTTGCAAGACGGCGTTCCGGCTCGCACCGCAGATTTGACCGACGACGAAAAAGCCGCGCTCTACGATATGCACTTGCTCACGCTCAAACCCACGCTTTACGTTTGCAATATCGATGAAGATTCGATTGAAGCTGGCACGAACAATTATGTCGAAACCGTGAAAAAAATTGCGGCGAGCGAAAATTCCGATGTCGTCGTGATTTGCGGAAAATTCGAATCCGAACTTTCAGAACTCGGCGATGATTCGGAGCGAAAAGAATTTATGGATTCTGTCGGGCTGAAAGAATCGGGCTTGAGCGTGCTTGCGAAAAAAACTTATCATTTGATGGGGCTGCGAACTTTTTTCACTGGCGGACAAGACGAATGCCGCGCCTGGACAATTCGTGCCGGCGACACCGCGCCAAAAGCGGCCGGCGTAATTCACACGGATTTCGAAAAAGGTTTCATCAAAGCCGAAGCATACACGATCGAGGATTTGCGCCAATTCGGAACGGAAGCGAAAATCAAGGAAGCGGGCAAATATCGTCAAGAAGGCAAAGATTACGTCGTTCAAGACGGAGACGTTTTGTTTTTCAAATTCAATGTTTAAATTCGTGTTGAAAAAAATTTTTGAAAAATTGAAATTCTCGAAAATCGCTTCGCCCGAAAGTTTTAAAGCTGCGCAGGATTTTGTGCGCAAGCATTTAATTTGCGCGTGAGATTTGTAAAGTGCTCTGAAAAAACTCGCAACCTTTTCAAGGCTCTCGGAAAATAAAAATTCTGAAAGCCTTGAAATCTTAAAAGTGCTTTTATTCTGCGTCTTTGACTTCGACTTCTTCTATAACGATGTCGCGGTTTTTCCAAGTTACGAATGCCATAATCACGCCCGCCAAAATCATCAATGCGCCGCCAAGCCGAATCAGCGTGAATCCGAACGAAGTGGGGAGCACGAAAAGGATCAAAGCCAAAACGAGCGTCGTCGTGATTTCGATGATGTGCCGCTTCACAGGAAATCCTTCGGAATGCAAGTGCCAAACTATCACGATTTCCAACGCGACCGAAACAAGCGCGTAAATCGCAAAAGTGTAAATCATCACTTGCCATGCCAAAGTCGCCATTCGCAGCGGCAGGATGATGCACAAAAGTCCGATTACAATGCTGATTGCCGCGCGCACCGCGCATTCAATCTTGAACGCCCGCTCGTTGCTCAAAGGCATGATCGAAGTCAAAACGAACACGCCTTCCACAAGCGCGGAAATTCCAAGCACAATCACCAAAACCTGGATTATCGGTTCTGCTGCCATGAGCATCATAAGTCCGACAACCGCCATCATGATTCCAAGAAAATAATTCGCATTTTTCATAATTTCAATATAATAAAATTTCTGCAAAAAATCACTATTTTTTCAAAAGAAACTTGAATTTTATTGAAAATCTGATATAATTGTAGAATAGAAAAAATTTCAAAAATGCGGAGTCGATGTGGCTGAAGGAATTTTGTTCATTGGCGAAAATCCACAGAATTTTCTCGTAAAGGCGTTGCTCAAATCTTTCAAAGAATCTGAATTTGACGTGGAATTTTGCTATCCCGACAAAAGCGACATAGAAATAATTCGCAACAGGGAAAATCCGCCGAAAATCATAATCTTGTATTTGGAGCGAATCGTAAGTTCCGACAACAATTTTTTTTCCTACATAAAAAACATTATGAAGCAGGACGGCAACAAGTTCCAGCTTTATTTTATTGGCAACTTAGGCGAAATAAACCAAGCCTACGAAATCATCGGAAAAAATTATGTCAAGCATGCGTTTGAAAGGCCGGTGGACACGGAAGCTCTTTTTAAAACCTTGAAGCACAATGGCGGCGACTATACGCTTACTGAAAAAGTCTACAAGTATAAAATTGATCCAGACAAATTGACGATTCTTGTCATTGATGACGAAGTGATTCAGTTGCACGCGATGGAGCGCTGGCTGCAAAAAAATTACAACGTACTCACCGAAAAATCAGGTACGGACGGAATCGCGTTGCTCAAGCAATACAAAGTGGATATGATTTTGCTGGATTACGAAATGCCGATTCTTTCCGGCTTTGAAGTTTTCCAGCTTCTCAAATCCGATCCCGAAACCGAAAAAATTCCAATAGTTTTTTTGACGGCAAACAGCGACAGCGACATAGTTCGGCAAGTGGTCGAATTGAAACCGGCAGGCTATTTGCTGAAAAACACTTCGCCCGTGATTTTGCTCCAAAGAATTGACGAGATTTTCGCAAAAATTTTCGGGGCGTAATCTTCGTTGAAAGCGTGATTTAAAAAAACGAATTTGATTTTTCATGCAAAAACTTGAATCATATTACAAAAAATTCAACGAAGATCATCGCCTGAAAACGCGGCACGGGCAAGTCGAATTTTTTGTCACGATGCATTACATCAAAAAATTTCTTTCGCAAATCGCCGCGCAATCTGAAAACAAAAAAATAAAAATTCTCGATGTGGGCGCGGCCACTGGCGCGTATTCAATTCCGCTTTGCCGCGAAGGTTTTGACGTTACGGCGGTCGAACTCACGAAAACGAATTTCGACATTCTTCGCGCGAAGCATGAAAACATAAAATGCTGGAACGCCGACGCGCGCGATTTGAATTTTCTCGCCGATGAAACTTTCAACATCACTTTGCTTTTGGGACCGCTTTATCATTTGCATGCGCAGGAAGAAAAATTGCAGACGCTTTTGGAAGCGCGGCGCGTTACGAAAAAAGGCGGCGTGATTTTTGCGGGATACGTGATGAACGAGTACGCGATTTTAACTTATTGTTTTGGAAAAAATAAAATCAAAGAAAATTTTTCGAAGCGGCAAGTTTCCGAAGATTTCCAAACTATTTGCGACGAAGACGATTTGTATTCGTATTCACGGCGTGAGGAAATTGATTTTCTTGCAAAAGAATCGCGCTTGGAACGCGCGGCGATTTTTTCTCCCGATGGACCTTCCGATTATATGCGGCGCGAATTGAATTCTTTTGACGAAGAAACTTTCGAGCTTTTCAAAAAATACGCGCTTTGCATTTCCGCGCGTCCTGATTTGCTCGGCGCAGGCTCGCACTTAGTTGACGTACTCAAAAAATAATTCTATTATTATATTATGCTTAAAAAAAATCAGGCCGTGATTTATAAAAAGTCGGCCGCAGTCGTAACTGAAATCGAGGACGAAAAATTCGTCATAAAATATTGCGTCTCTTCCGCAACGCCTGGCGGAAAGCCCACCAAATACGAAAACCAAAAAGTGCGCGAAAAAGATGTTGTGCCATTGCCGGGCGAAAATGTTTCGCTCGAAAAAATTTTGAGTTTTGGCGATGATTCGGCGAAGGAAAAAATTCTTGAAGCGTATGAACTTTTGATTTCCGACGAAGAAAGCGCGGGCAAAAAAATTCCGTTTGAAGAATTGCTCGATTTGATTGACGGCGCGGCGAGCGCGGAAGGAAGTTTTTTCTATTTTACAAAATTGTGTGAAGGTTTTGAATTCGCGCTTGATGAAGAAAATTTTAAAACGGGAAAAATATTTTTTGCGCCGCGCTCGCAAGAAGAAATTTCTTTGCTCAAAAAAAAGGCCGATGAAAAAGAAAACGGAGCGAAATATTTTTCGGAGTTTATCGCGCGGCTAAAATCTCGCTCGCTTGATTTGCCGAATGATTCGAAATTTATGGGCGAGGTGGAAGCGGTCGCGCTCGGAAAAACCGAAAAGTCAAAAGTGATGGCGGAAATGAAAATTGCGCCAACGCCTGAAAACGCGCATCGACTTTTGCTTGAAACGAAAATTTGGGATTCCATGCGAAATCCGCATCCCGTGCGTTGGGGGCTTTCCACGCAGTCGGCGCAACTTTCGCTCGCTTCTCCGCCGCAGGAAGAACGGCTTGAAATCCCCGAAATTTCCTATGCCATCGACAGCGAGCATTCGCACGATCCTGATGATGCCGTGGCGTTCGACGGAAAATATTTGTGGGTGCACATCGCAGATCCTGCGAGCAGCGTGATGCCACAAAGCGCAATCGACAAGGCGGCGATGAATCGCGGAGGAACGCTTTATATTCCTGAAGGCGCGTCGCGAATGCTTTGCGAAGATTGCCTTGAAGATTACGCGCTTGGTCTCAAAGAAAAAAGCAACGCGCTTTCGTTTAGAATTTTGTTGGACGATGACGGCGCAATCGAAGAATGCAAAATTTTCAAAACGCTCATAAAAGTAAAACGTCTCACTTACAAAAATGCCGATTTGATTTTGGCAGGAAATTTTTCTTCGCTGGAAAATGAAACTCAAAGTGAGCGCGAAAAAATTTCCGCCGATTTGAATGCGCTGATGAAAATCGCCGAACGCAACATTGAACGCCGCAAAAAAAATGGCAGCGTTGACATCAATATGCCGGAAGTGCACATTTGGCTTTCCGAAGAAAAAAAAGTTTTTATCGAACCAGAGATTCGTGAAAAAAGCGCGGACTTGGTGCGCGAAATGATGTTGCTCGCCGGAGAAGGCGCGGCGCGATTTGCGTTCGCGAATAAAATTCCGTTTGTCTACGTGAGTCAGGAAAAGCCTGAAATTCCTTCGAACATTCCCGAAGGTTTGGCCGGAGATTTCGCCACGATAAAATGCATGCGCAGAAGAAGCGTCGGGCTTACCCCCTCCTCACATGCCGGCCTCGGCTTGGGAATGTACAGCCAAGTTACAAGCCCGCTTCGTCGTTACGGAGATTTGCTTTGCCACGAACAGCTTCGCGCTTTTTTGGACGGACGCGATTTAATCGATAAAGACGCGATGCTCGAACGCATGAGCGCGGGCGACGAGGCTTCCATAGCTTGCAGGAAGGCTTCGCGCAAAAGCGAATTGCATTGGACGCTCGTCTATCTTTCGCAAAATCCTGAATGGAATGGCGAAGCGGTCTGCGTGGATTTCAAAGGCAAGGAAGCGGTTTTTTTGATTCCCGAATTGGCGCAGCAAACAAGTTTTATTCCGCGCGAAAAAATTGCATTGAATGAAACTCGCCGCGTAAAAGTGAAATCAATCGACATTCCAAATTTGCGCGTCAACTTTGTGGAAGTTTAAATTTTTTGGTTGCAAAAATCGGCGCGTTTTCAACAACACATTTTTCTCACTGGATTTTTTTCCAAAGCAATGTTATACTTCGAATATGTTTTCGCAGGATTTAAAATCGCATTACATTCGAGTCGCTGGAATCATCGCGCTTTTGGGAAATGCCGCGCTCGCCGCAACAAAATTGATTTTGGGTTACCTCGCTTCTTCGCTCGCCGTGATGGGCGATGCCATCGACAGTTCCACCGATGTTT
>CAMWIU010000047.1 GCA_947174385.1 uncultured Treponema sp. | reverse complement strand
GAAGCGGGGGTTGTCTCCCTCCAAACCACCCACTTTCCCCAGCACCGCTTGGGGCTGCCGCCCCAAGACCCCGCGTTCTCTTCGCTAAAATTCGCACTTACGTTCGTCACCTTCTTGCCGAAAATTTTCTGTGCTTCCGAGCTGGCCGCACGCGCCGCCGATTTTGCTTCCGCGCCGCCTCCGCAACGTGGCGTTCACGCCAGAATCATGCAGGATTTTCAAGAAAGCGTCGCATTCTTCGCGGCTCGGGCTTGAAAAGGGGAGGCCTTCCACTTCGTTCCATGCGATGACGTTCACGTTGGCGGAAATAGCGCGCGCGAATTCCGCGACCTTTTCCGCGCTTTTTTCGTCCGAGTTTTTTCCCGCCAAAAGCGCGACTTCGAGCGTCGCGCGGAATCCTGTCTTTTCACAATGGTACGTGAGAGCCTTTTTCAGCTCGGAAAGCGGATTCGCCTTTGCCGTGGGCATAAGCTCTTCGCGCAAATTTTGGTCGGCCGTGGTGAGCGAAAGGGCGAGACGGACTTTCGGACCTTCGTCGGCAAGCTCGTAAATTCCTTTCGCGATTCCGCAGGTGGAAATCGTGATTCGCCTCGGCGAAAGCGCGCGTCCTTCCGCGCTTGAAAGGAGCGCGACGGCTTTTCGGATTTCGCAGAGATTCTGCGTCGGCTCGCCCATTCCCATGAAAACGATGTTCGAAAGAAGCCCGACTTCCTTTTCCAAAAACAAAAATTGCTCGACGATTTCCGCCGCCGTCAAATTCCGCGCAAGGCCTAGAGTTCCGGTCTTGCAGAACGCGCATCCCATCGCGCATCCCGCCTGGCATGAAACGCACGCGGTCTTGCGTCCTTCCTTGTCGATGAGAAGCACAGTTTCCACGGCGAGCGCGTCGGAAGTCTCGATTTGGAGCTTTACAGTGCCGTCGTCGTCGCGGAGAATTCTTTTCACGGAAGTCGAGCGGAGCGACGCGCTTTCCGAAAGCCGCGCGCGCAATTCCTTCGAGAGGTTCGTCATTTCGGAAAAGTCTTCCGCGCCCGAATAAATCCATTTGAAGATTTGCCTTCCACGAAAAGGCGCGTCGAGAGAGAGAACTTTGCAGATTTCTTCGGGAAAAAGCCCCGTGAGCGCGTTTTTTTGCATCACGAATTCTTAAGGCGTTTTAGGATGTCGCTCACGGCGTGGCTTCGGATTCCCTGCCTTTGGAACGTTTCGAGGGTTTCGATCGCCTTTTGCTTTTTTCCCATCTTCTCGTAGCTGTCCGCCAAGTCGATGTAAAGCCTGTGGTTTTTCGGATCGTTCTTGACGAGGGCTTCTAGCCGCTCGACGCTTTCTTCGTACTTGCCTTGGCCTTTTCGCAAAAGCGCGAGACCCAAAGCCGCGTAGATGTCGAATTCGATGCTCATAGCCTTGTTGTAATATTCTTCTGCCGTCTTGTAGTCGCCGGAATTCCTGTATGCGTCGCCCGCGCGGGTGAGAATCACCTTGTTGTTCGGGTCGATTTCGAGGATTTTGTTCCAATATTCTATCGAGCGGAACTGCTGGTTCATTCCGCGATAGCAGTCGGCAAGCCCGTAGAGCGCGTAGAAATTCTCAGGATCGTATTTCAGCGCGCGCTCGAAATATTGCACGCCCTTGTCGAAGGTCTTCAACTTGCGGTGGCAGTTCCCGATGCTCGTGAGCACGCGGATGTCCACCGAATCCGAGTTTTCGTCGAGCATGCGCGTCCAATAGAAAAGCGCGTCGGTGTATTCCTTGAAATCATAGTGCAAGTGCCCAAGCCCTATGAGCGCGTAGGGATTGCTTTCTTCCATGTCGAGGACGCGCAGATAAAGCTGCTTTGATTTTTTGAAGTCGCGGATTTTTCGGTATGCGTCCGCGACGCGCGTGAGCACCGTGATGTTGCGGTCGTCGTGCGTGAGGTATTGCTCCCAAATCTCGATCGCCTTGTGGTATTGGTTCAAAGCCTTGTAGCAGTCGGCAAGCCCGAAAAGCGCGTAGTTGTTTCCCGGGTGGCAGGAAAGGCATCTTGCGTAATATTCTATCGCATCGTGGAAATTGTTTTTCTTTCGCGCGCAGTCGCCCAGCCCCACAAGAGCGTAGTTGTTGTTCTCTTCGAGCGCGAGAATTTTCTTGAACTCCGTTTCGGCTTCGCCTTCGCGTCCTTCCTTGAGAAGCTGGTATCCGCGCTTGGAAAGGGTGGAAATCTCGTTGTTCTCGTGTTCCGTGCCCTCGAAATCCGGGTAGTCTTCGAACGAGGATGGTGTTTGCTGGTCGAGCATTGTGGCTCTCCTTTTGTATTTTTAAATTTCGCCGTCCTTCAGCAGTTCTCCGATGGTGGAGGCGATTTTCTCATAAAGAGGCTCGGCTTTTGCCTGCTCGTGCGCGAGGACGTAAAGCTTGAGCGCGTCAAGGCCGCGTTTTTTCTTGGCGTAAATGTCCGCCACGCGAATCAGTCCGTCGGAATATCCCGTGGTGAGGAAAATCCTTTTCGCGTCCTCGATTTTTCCTTCGTTGAAAAGGACGTTTCCCTTGCGATTCAGCACAGCTTTCTGTTCCGAGGAAAGGTTTGCGAGCGGCTTTTCGGCGACTTTTATGAATCCGTCGGGAATTTCCTTTTCCAAAAGGACATCTTTGAAATCCATTTTTAATAATTATAACACGTTTCGGCGATTTGTCAATCGAATTTTTCGCAAGTGTTGTGAATGGGTCGGGGTCGTTTGTTTCTGTCAAGGGAAAAAAAGTTTCATCAAAGTTTCCCGGCATGAAACTAAAAGTTTCTCTGTATGAAACTAAAAGTTTATCAAGGTGAAACAAAAAGTTTCCCTGTATGAAACAAAATGTTTCTCAAGGCGAAACTAAAGGTTTTATCACGGGAAACATTGTGTTTCATCATTCCATGCGTCCACTTTATGTTTTTTGCCTGCGGCACGTTGCAAGAACGGCGTTTGAACTTTTAAGCCCGCCCATCACTCCGCAATCTTGTAGAAATCCACGAAGGAGCGTCCGTAGTTTCGCCGGTCGGAAAGCGAAAGGCCCGCGATTTTTTCGGGCATCGCGCGCTCGGAAGGGCGGTGCACCATCAGGATTCCGCCGTCCGCGAGCAGAGAGCGTTCCGCGCATTGCGCCACGAGCTGCTCGTGGAATTTGTATGGAAAAGGCGGGTCG
Source organism: uncultured Treponema sp. (assembly GCA_947174385.1). Taxonomy (GTDB): domain Bacteria; phylum Spirochaetota; class Spirochaetia; order Treponematales; family Treponemataceae; genus Treponema_D. The sequence goes on along the minus strand of CAMWIU010000047.1, from coordinate 14,119 downwards.
AGGAAAATGTAGTCAAAGCGGCTCTTGCAGCGTCTTACGAAAAGTTCCACCGCCATGAAATGGCATCGGATTTTCACGCCCATTTCCCTTTCGGTGAGCGAGACGTTTTCAAGGACTGTCTTTATTTTGAGCCTGTCCTTTTCGCAAAGCTCGACGTTCGACGCTCCCCGGGAAACGGCCTCGATCGCGATTGTGCCCGAGCCTGAAAAAAGGTCGAGCCACGACTTTCCGTCCAAGTCGCCGAGAATCGCGAAGACGGATTCGCGCATCTTGTCCATCGCGGGGCGAATCACGCCGTCAGGACATTTTATGATTCTGCCTTTCAGTTGGCCGCCGGTTATCCTCATTTCATTTCTCCGAATTGTTCAGCGACCAAAAAACGTCGTTGCGCGGAAGGTTCGGATTTCGCTTGGCAAAATAATACGCATCCTTTCTGTCCGCCGTGACGAAGGTCTTGTCCGCGCCGCGTTCCAAAAGGAATTCGATGCAGTCCGTGTCGGTGTTGGTCTGAGCTGCGAGCATGAGCGGAGTCTTTCCTTTGTGGACGATGTTCGCCGTGATTCCGTGCCTGAAAAAGACTTCGAGGATTTGCCTTTGCCGTCCCATTCCCACCGCCGCGAAGAACGCCTGGACGATTTCCTTTTTTCCGAAATGGCTCGCAAGCGCATCGAGCACGTCCGCGCTCGTGCCGTATACCGCCGCGATTTCAAGCGCGTTCGAGCCGAATTTGTTTTTTGCCTTGACGTTCGCGCCGGCCTTTATGAGCGCGCTCGTGGTCTCGCTTTTTTGGGCAAAACGCGCGGCGTACATAAGCGCACTCCAGCCGTCGCCGTCCGTCAGATTCACGTTCGCGCCCGAAGCCAAAAGCCGCGTCACAAGTTCGATGTCGTCATGCGCGGCGGCGTTCTGCAAAAGCGTGCGGCCGTTTTCGTCTTTCGCGTCGGGATTTTTTATCGGCTCGAATTTTTGTTCTGTAACGATATATGTGTCGAACGATTCCAAGCCGTCAAAAAGGTATGTGCGCATGTTTTCGCGCCGCTTTTTGGGAGCGGTCTCTGCGGATTTTTTTTGTTCGGGAATTTTCGCCTCCGCGTCTGAATCGGGAATGTTTTCGGTTTGGAGCGCGCTTTCTATTTCCTGCGAAATTTCTTTTTCGGAGGAATTTAATTCGGACTCGGGATTTTCGCCTGCAAAGTCTTCGGCATGGTTTTCTTCGGAAGAATTTGTTTCCAGCGGAGTTTCGTCTGTGAAATTTTCATCTTCTGAAAAAATTTCGTCTTGAATCTGCGCATCGAAATCTGTCTGCGGAAAATCTTCGGCTGGAATTTCTTGGAAAAAAAATTCTTCCTTGATTTCTTCCTGCGGAATTTCTGCAATTCCTTTCGACTTTTTTTTCTTGCTTTCCTTTTCGGCGTAGCGTTCGAGGAATTTTTTTTCTTTCGTGCCGTCTTGCAAAAAATCGGCGGCTTTTTGTCCGAGATTGTTGCGATGCGCCGCGCGAGCTTTTTTCTTCGCAGGGCTTGCGGCATACGAAAGTAGCGTCTTAAGTGCGGATTCTCCGTAGCCGAATTTCGCGGCGTAGATTAGGGCGGTGTCGCCGTTGTCGTTGGCGGCATCGGGCGGAACTCCCAAATCCAAGAGCGCGCTTAAAAAACTCTCTTCGCGTCCTGCCTCAATCGCGACCATCAGGAGAGTGTCGTTGTTCGCGCCGTATCGCGCGGATGCGGCTGACTTTTCCTTTTTCAGGGCTTTTTGAATTGAGCGCGCGTTTCCGCTTTTTGCGAGTTCATAGAAATCGAATTGTTCCTCGGTTTTTTGTCGCGCTGAAATTTGCGCCGCCATGAAAATCAGACAGAGAAAAGTGAGTATTTTTTTTCGCGCTCGCATCGCTTTGATTATATATCAAAATGAAGCCATTGTCAACTTCGGCTTAAATGCGTTCAAAGCGGAACGAAATCGCTCGCAGGATGCTTGCAGACTGGGCAAATGAAATCGTCGGGAAGCGGCTCGCCTTCATAGATGTAGCCGCAAACCGTGCAGATGTAGCCTTTTTTCTTTTCGGCGTTTTCGCGCGATTTCGGCTTTATGTTTTTTTGGTAGAACGAATATGTCGCAGATTCGTCTTCGCTGAAAACGGCTCCGTCCGTAACGTCCGCGATGAAAAGCGTGTGGCTTCCCAAGTCCACGGACTGCACGACCTTTGCCGAAATGAATGCGTTCGCGCCGTTCGTGATGTACGCGATGCCGTTCGCCGAACGCTCGAATTCCACGGAAAGCATTTTGTCCGTGTCGCGTCCGCTTTGCATTCCCCAATGCTTGAATGTCTCGAACCCTGCCTTTTCGCTCAAAATCGAAATGTTGAATTCGCCAGAATCGCGAATGAAATCGTGCGTGAGATTCTGCTTGTTCACAGCGACGGAAATTCTGTTCGGGCTTGCCGTAACTTGCCCCGCCGTGTTCACGATGCAGCCGTTGTCACGGCCGTCGCGCTTCGACGTGAGCACGAACAAGCCGTAGGTGAGTTTGTACATTGCCTTTGAGTCCATATTACAATTCCTTCCTTTGCCTTAGATCTCGACTCCCGCAATTTTCTTCGCGCAGTCGCGGTAAAGGGCGGCGGTCTTTTCCACGATTTCTGCTGGAATGGATTTTATGCTCGCGTCTCCAGCCAAATTGTTTTTCGAAAGCCAATCGCGGACGAACTGCTTGTCGTAGCTGGCGGGGCTTTTTCCGACTTCGTAAGCCGCCTCGTCCCAAAACCTTGAGGAATCGGGCGTGAGAACTTCGTCCGCCAAGACAAGCGCGCCTTCGCTGTCAAGCCCGAATTCGAACTTCGTGTCGGCGATGATGATTCCGTTTTTGAGCGCGTGGTCGTAGCATTTCTTGTAGATTGCGAGCGCGGCGCGTTCGATTTTTTCGCCCAAATCCTCGCCGATGTCCGCCTTCATTTGCTCAAGCGTGACATTGACGTCGTGTCCTTCCTCGGCCTTTGTCGAAGGAGTCACGATCGGCTCGGAAAGTTTTTCCGCCAAAGCGTATTCTTTTTCGAAGCTGTGTCCCAAAAACGGCTCGCCTTTTTTGTACGCCTCGTACATCGAGCCGAACATGTAGCCGCGGACAATCACTTCGTAAGGAATCATCTTGAGTTTTTCCACGAGAATCGTGCGCCCTTCGAATTCCGCGCCTTGGAATTCCGCGGGCATTTCGCGCGTGTCGGCGGAAATCATGTGATTTTTGCAAATATCCTTCGTGAAATCGAACCAAAAATTCGAAAGCGCGTTCAGCACTTTGCCTTTTCCCGGAATTTCCGTCGGCAAAATCACGTCGAACGCGGAAATCCTGTCCGTCGTGACGATTACCATTTTTCCGTTCTCAAGGTCGTAAACTTCGCGGATTTTGCCGCTCCTGATTTTTTTCATATCTTCTTTTCCTCCTTAAATTTTTTTGAAGCCCCTTACGGAAGCGAAGCGGTGCAGCCGCTATTTCCAAGGGAAGCGAAAATTTTCGTTCCGCATTTTTTCAAACCAGCATCATTCCGATTCCTTTATGTTCGCCTCGAAATTCACGGAAATGTCGTAATGCTTTCCGTTTTGAATCTCGACGTTTCGGACAACTTCGTATCCGCCGAGCACGAATTTGAAGGCGTGCTTTCCGGCTTCAAGCTTGACTTCGCCCGCGTTCGCGATTTCGTTTCCGTCCACGAAAATCCGCGTTCCTTGCGGCGCGTTGAAAGCGAAAGTCGGCTCGACGCTTTTCAGCTCAAGCTCGATTTCCGTAGTTTTCGCCTGCTCGACAACGACAGTCCGCACTTCGTTGCGGAATTTTTCGGAAATCACCGAAACGCTGTGCTTTCCGGGCTTCAAGAAAATCAGCCCGGCATCGTTCGGCTTCGCCGCCGCATCGTCCACCATCACAGAAAATTCGCCCGAATCCCTGTTCGCGCGGATTCTTATCGCGCCGAAATCCGTGAAAACCGTCTTCGCGCTCACTTCAAATTCCGCCGCCATCACTTCCTGCGGAATTCCTTTCATCGCGAGCTGGTTTCGCAAAAAGATGAATCCTCGACTGGAATCTGGAATCAAAGTTTTGTCGGCGTAAGGACTTTGCGTTATCGTGTTGCCTTTTACGAGCGGAACGACGATCGACCATGAAAGATGCCCCGGATACAAGCCCGAATAAATCGCCTTTCCCGAATAGTCGGTCTCGCCCTCGGACGGAAAAGGCGCGATGTTGTCGTAAAGCGAATATAAAATCGTGTTTTGAAAATTCGCGAGAACTTTCGGAATTTTCACGAGAATCTCGATTCCCTGGACAAAAGTCAAATCTTCGGGCAGTTTTATCGAAGCGCATGCGTTTATGCCGACATTCTTGCGTTCCGAGGCGTTTTCGTCCGCCGCGAGCATCACTGTCTTTTGCGTGCGAAAAACTTCCGCTCCGAGCGGCGCGAAAAAAGCCGCGAAAAGGAGAAAATTGAAAATGTGCCTTTTCGTAAACGACATAACTTAATTGATATATTTTTTCGGATCGATGGAATTTCCGTCCTTGCGCACTTCGAAATGCAAGTGCGGCCCTGTAACTTGCCCCGTGCTTCCGCTTTTCGCGATTGGCTCGCCCGAACGAACTTGCGCGCCGTTCCGCACGTTCGCGCCCACGGCGGAAAGATGCGCATAAAAACTGCTTATTCCGCCTGAATGCTCGAGCAAAATCCACTTTCCATAGACGGAATCTTCGCCGCTCGCCGCAACGCGCCCGCCTTTGCACGCGACAACTTCCGTGCCCTCGGGAACTGCCATGTCCATTCCCTTGTGCATCTGCAAACGGCCGCTTCCGAAAGGATCTTCGCGGTTTCCGAACGCGCTAGAAATCCAATAATTTTGCACGGGCACAATCATCGCGGGGTCGAGGAAAAACGCGCGTTCTGTCGGCGAAAAATGCTCGTCTGGCAGAAAAACGTATCGCCGCCCACGGATTTCAAAATAAATCGCGCCGTCCGCGTCCGCAAGCGGAAATCGGTTCTTTTGAAGCAAAATCTCAAGCTGGCTTTCGCGCCCGTTTTGAAAATCCGGATCGGGGATAAAAAGCCCTTTCGCCGTAGGAACGATTATGTCAAGCCCTTCGATTTCCTCGTCCTGCGACGAAATTGAGTTTATGACGACGAAAGTGTCGGAAATCACGCAAAATCTCGCCGCCAATTTCGAAACGGTGTCGCCTTTTTTCGCCTTGTACGCGAAAAAATTCACTTGCGGCGACTTTCCCCTGCGAATCGCGATGTTGTTGCGCTCAAGTTCGGCATCGTATTGCGCCAAAGCCGCGTCGGTAACTTTTGCTTTGCGCAGAATTTTTTCTCCGTTTATCACGACTTCCTTTTCGACTTCCACCGCTTCAATTGAAGAAATTTCCGGGAGTTGCGTCAAATCAACTTTTACGAAAGCCTTTTGGCAAAACGCGACGTGTGCGGATAAAGCCGCCAAAACGAGAAAAACGGATTTTTTTGCGAGGCTTCGCACAGAAACTCCTACGCCTTTTTGAACGCCACGTCCACGAGCTTGAAAAGCGCAATCGCAGAAATTGCCGCCACGAGCGCGAGAATTCTCTTGAACGAAAACAGGAAGTGGAACGCGAAAAAAATTCCAACCGCAGCCACGGCGCATTTCAGCACTATGCGAAGCACATTTTTTACGCCGGACTTTTTTGCCCATGCCACGAATTTCCACGCCGCGATTAGTGCCGACGCGATGATTACCGCCGCAGAGTACGCCCGGGGCGCGTTTTTCGCGAACGCCCACAACGGGAAAACCACCGCGAAACTTACGGCAAGGCACGCGCCCAAAAAAAGCGCGGCCTTTAGAAACGAGACAAATTTGGATTTTCCTTTCAAATTCATCTTTGCCGAACGGAATCGCGAAGCCTTACGCTTCCGAAATGGCTTCGGCAGGGCAGACTCCAGCGCAAGTTCCGCAGCTGATGCATGTTCCCGCATCGATTTCGCGCTTTGAGTCTTTTTCGGAAATCGCGCTTACGGGACATTCGCCCTCGCACGCACCGCAGTTTACGCAGGCATCAGAAATTGTGTAGGCCATTTTTTTGCTCCCATAAAAAGTTCGGAACGAAATTGAATTTCGCTGCCGACTTTTTATCGTGCGCCTCAAGTTAAGATGAAAACGCACAGTTGATATTGAAGTTTGCAACGCAAACTTTTAAAGACAAAAAGTTGAATTTGTTTCAAGCAACCTTTTGCCTTAAATTTCTCGTCCGTTGGAAATTACTTTAAAGAATAGCATTTTTTACGGAAAAGTCAAGTGAATTTGGACTAAAAAATCGCCAAGCCGTGCGAAAATAGCGAAAATACTACTTGCTTTTTTTTTGAACATGATATATAATGATAGAATATCTTTATTAGTGGGGAAATAATAAAGTATGATTCAGGTTGAGCGTCTTAACGGATCGAGCTATTTCATCAATCCGCACATGATTGAATCCATGGAATGTCTTCCCGATTTGACGATCACAATGCTTTCCGGCAAAAAAATCGTAGTAAGAAATTCCCCCGAAGATGTCGTTAATAAAATCGTGGAGTACCGTAGCAGAATCGGTATAAATGGCCAGGAAAGTTAAAGGCTTTTTTGGCGCGAGGGGTGTTGAATGGATATAGCGTCTATAATCGGCTTTGTGGGCGGCGCGGCCTGTATCGTAATGTCGGTTCTGACTTCGGGAGGAACTTTGGGCGGAATCATCGACATTCCGTCCGTGTTCATGACGATCGGAGGTTCTTACGCCGCGATTTGTATCATGTGTCCGCTGAGCAAGGCTTTGGGAATCTTCAAAATCATGGGAAAATGCTTCAAAATTCCCGATTTCGGCGAAAAATCGTTGGTGCAGAACATGGTGAACCTTTCGGACAAGGCCCGCCGCGAAGGAATCCTTATCCTTGAAGACGGCTTGGAGGATTTGGACGATCCTTTCCTCAAGAGCGGGCTTCGTCTCGTGATTGACGGCACGGACAGCGCGGTCGTGCGAAAAATTATGGAAAACGAAATGAGCCAGACCGAGGCGCGACACTTTGAATGGATAAACGTGTTCAACCAATGGGGCGGTTTCGCGCCAGGCTTTGGAATGATGGGTACGGTTCTCGGACTTATCGGTATGTTGAACAACTTGGAAGACAAGAGTTCGCTTGGTCCGAATATGGCTGTCGCCTTGATTACGACGCTTTACGGTTCAATGCTTGCGAACTGGATTCTCGTTCCGCTTGGACAGAATCTTCAGGATCAGAATTCGTCGGAAATGCGCGTCAAGGAAATGGTCGTGGAGGGCGTTCTTGCGATTCAGGCCGGCGAAAACTCGCGCGTCATCGCGCAGAAGCTTTTGACTTATCTTGACCCAGTGAGCAGAAAAGCCGTGGGCGCGGAAGTCCTCAAGGATTAGGCTGATGGGAAAGAAGAAAGAGCCTGAAAAACCTTCAACAGCGTGGCAGGGCACTTATGGCGACATGATTACGCTTATGTTGTGCTTTTTCGTCATGCTCTACAATCCTTCTGAAATCGACGTTACTCAGCTCGCCACGATCACTGAATCATTGCAAATGAATCAGTCGGAGACCGTCACGGGCGGAATGTCGCTTTCGGCGGGAAGACTTGCCGATCTTGGAAACACGATAAGTTCGCTGCCTTCCGTGGAAAAAGGACGCTCGCTTGGAATGGCGAAGAAAAAGGCCGTCTCGCTTTTCGCGCCGGACATCAAAAGCGCGAAAATTACCGTTACGAGCGATGAGCGCGGGCTTGTAATTTCGCTTGCGGCCGACGCGTTTTTCGATCGCGGCAGTGCGCGGCTCAATATCGAAAACACGCGCGAGACTCTTTTGCGTCTTTCTGAATTTTTTAATGATAAAGATTTAATTGAAAAAAACCGAAGATTTAGAATAGAGGGGCATACCGACAATGAGCCGGTGGATGCCTTTTTCGCGGAAAGCGGTTCGGAGGACGAATCCGGTAATCGGGAAATATATCCGAGTAACTGGGAACTTTCCGCCGCGCGCGCGATGAACGTGCTTCATTATCTTGCCGATTTCGGGGTGGACGAGGAAAAGTTTTCCATCGCGGGCTACGCCGACAAGCGTCCGAAATTCAGCAACGATACGGAAGAAGGGCGCGCGTACAACCGCAGGGTTGACATAATAATCCTCGATGAGGGGCATTTTTAATTTAAGGGGGCTTGAATATGGCAGACGACGATATGGACGATGGCTTGGGCGATGACGAGGTTTCTGGCGGTTCTTCTCAGAAAAAAGGTGGTGGCGGCGGATTTTTGCCAAGCCTCCTTAAATATGTTGCGCTCGCGTTGGGCGCGATAATCCTGATTGTTACCGTGGTCATAATCACGATGAAAGTCATGGGCGGAAACAAGCCCGCCGCGGCTGCCATTCCAATCAGCGAAGACTACAAGGAAATCGCCGAAGAATTGGATTGGTATCAGGGAATTGGCGAAATACAGACACGCTCGAGCGATCCGATTCCTGCGAGCGTCGTCGTGAACATTTTCTTGGGATATAAAAAAGAAGACAAGATTACTTCCACCGAAATCACGGCGCAGAGAATCCCGATTCGCGACTTTTTGCGAAATTATTTCGCAGGAAAGACGGCCGAAGCACTTTCTCCGCGCAACGAGGAAAAACTTAAGATTGAAATTCGCAACGAAATAAACGATTCGATTTTGAGCCGTGGAAAAATCCGCAGGATTTCCTTTGACAAGTTGAACGTGGTAACGCAGCAATAGGCGAAAAGCGAGGCTTTTAGATGACAGATGTTCTTTCGCAGGACGAAATAGATCAGCTTCTCAACGCGATCAACACGGGGCAGCCGGACAACGACGACTACAAGGCCGTTTCCGACACCCGCAAGATCAAGATTTACGACTTCAAGCGTCCCGACAAGTTTTCAAAGGAACAGATTCGCACCGTGCAGATTATGCACGAAACTTTCGCTCGCCTTACCACTACGAGCCTTTCGGCTCAGTTGCGTTCGCTGGTTCATGTCCACGTTGCGACCGTAGACCAGCTCACTTACGAGGAATTCATTCGATCGATTCCAACGCCGACGACGCTTGCCGTCATAAACATGGATCCGCTGAAAGGCAACGCGGTTTTGGAAATAGACCCCGCCATCACGTTCAGCATGATTGACAGGCTTTTCGGCGGTACGGGCGTTGTCACTGGAAACAAGAGCCGCGATCTTACGGACATTGAGCAGTCGGTAATGGAAGGAATTATCGTGCGCATTTTGGCGAATATGCGCGAGGCTTGGACGCAGGTGATTGACTTGCGGCCGCGTCTTGGGCAGATCGAGACGAATCCGCAGTTCGCGCAGATTGTTCCGCCGACGGAAATGGTCGTTCTCGTTACATTGGAAACGAAGGTTTCTGAAGAAGAAGGAATGATCAATTTCTGCATTCCGTACCTTACGATTGAGCCGATAATCTCGAAGCTTTCCTCGCAGTTTTGGTTCAGTTCTGTGAGGCGAAGCAGCACGACGCAGTATTTGGGCACGCTCAAGGAAAAGATTTCCACGGTCGATATGGACGTTGTGGCGGAAATCGGCTCGATAAACGTGCCAATCCGCGACGTGCTTTCGTTGCGTGCAGGCGATGTCGTGAAACTTTCTAATACAAAAGTCGGCGACCAGCTTACGCTCAACATTGGCGACAAGAAAAAATATTATTGCCAGCCCGGACTTGTGGGCAAGAAGATGGCGGTTCAAGTTACGGGTAAACTTGAAGAAGACGATGAAGAAGAATTCGAAGAACTTTCCGTAGAAGGAGATGAATCAGTATGAGCGATGGTGTAATTTCTCAGGACGAAATCGACGCGCTGCTTTCGGGCGTTCCTATGGACGGGTTAAACGCCTCGGGTCAAGTCGCCTCGGCATCTCCGTCGATGACGAACATAGACACGGAAACTCTCGCTAAATTCGCGGGCGATACCAAGGATTCGTTTGCAGAGAACCTCAAGCAGATGACGGGCGCGGAAGTCACCGTGGGAACTCCCACAGTAGAATCCGCTGTTCGCGATCAACTTTTGGCGAAGCTTCCGGAAATGGTTATCGTAACGCAGGCCGACTATTCGGCAGGGCTTAAAGGCGATCACCTTTATATCATTTCGACCGAATGCGCCCAGAAATTGGTGGGACTCATCAACAAGGAGGAAAACGCCGCGCTTGACGACATGGCGCTCTCCGTCGTGAACGAGACCCTCTCGACACATACAAATGACGAACTTACAGCTATTGACAAGACCGGAAAGTTGCCAGGGCTTGCCTGTAATCCAGCGGAGTCGATAAACGTGCCCAAGGCTATGGTACGCGCTCCGCAGAACACTTTCGCGCTCTTCACGTTCCCGATTACTATCGACGGAAGCGTGTACACTATGTGGGAGGCGATTTCGGGCGAGGCCGCTTGGCAGATTGGAATGGCTTTGGGTGGAAATTCAGCGATGCCCATGCCAGGAAATGCCGGCGCGCTCAACGCTGCGGACATGGCCAGCCTTGCCGGAGCCGCCGCCCCGATGGGCGGAGGAGTGCCGCAAGGAGCACCCGCCATGTCAATGGGAGGAATGCCAATGCAAGGAATGCCGAACATGCAAATGGGTGGAATGCCGATGGGAGCCGCGCCGAACGTTCAGGCCGTTCAATATCCTTCGCTCATGGGCGGCGGAATGGGCGGCGATCAGGGAAATATCGGGCTCTTGATGGACGTTTTCATGGAGATGACCGTAGAACTTGGACGCACGAAAAAGCCGATTAAAGAAATCCTCGGCTTCGGCGAAGGCACGATCATCGAATTGGACAAACTCGCGGGCGAACCTGTGGACATTCTCGTAAACCACAAGCCGATTGCGAAGGGCGAAGTTGTAGTCATCGACGAAAACTTCGGTGTCCGCATTACCGAAATCCTTTCTCCGCAGGAGCGCGTTTCGGAATTGCGATGATTTTTCCGCGTGCAGGAAATCCTGCGCGTGATTTTATATGGGTGGGGTAAAATTGATTTTCTCGAAAAAAAAGTTCGCGCTTTTATGCGCTTTTTCGCTTTTATGCGTTTTCGCGTTTTCGCAAGATTCGCGGGGCGAAGCCAATCTTTCTGCGCAAACTCAAGGCGATGAAATTTCCGCGCCTTCAATTCCGGACGAATCCACTCTCAGAATCGGCGGCGCGTCGTCGGAAAATTATTCTGCCGAAGGCGCGTCCCAAAATCGTGGCGGCTCGACGGTTTGGGTTTTCTTCAGAATGGTCTTCGTTTTGATTGTCGTCGTAATCTGCATTTATTTCGTGATGAATTTCATGAAAAAAAAGATGGGCGGCGGAATCGCGGAGGACGACATCTTTTTGCGAAAAGTGGCGGCAATTTCGATCGCGCCCGGAAAATCCGTGCAAATCGTGACGCTTTTGGAACATGCGTACTTGCTCGGCGTGACGGAAAATTCGATTGACTTGCTCGGCGAAATCACGGACAAGGAACTTGTGGACGCGATGAATCTCAACGCCGACCGAAACGAAAACAACGCAAGGGCGCGCAATTTCAGCGACATTCTTTCGATTTTTTTGAATCCGAAAAACGCGCAGTCCGCAGGACAAAAAAAATCTGACGCAAACATTTCGGAATTCTTCGAAGCGCAGCGCAAAAAACTCGGCTCGGAGGAATGAGAGTGGCGGCGAAATTTTTTCAAAGAAAAATCTTCTCCCGATTTTTTGCTTTCGCGGTTTTCATTTTGATTTGCTCGTCTCAGATTTTTCCGCAGGACGCGATGCGCGCCGCAGACGATCCGAATTTTCCGCAAGGCTCTTCGCGCGGAACGATGCAAATGGAAGGCGATGTGAATCCAGTTCAAATCCCGAACATCGACATCAGCATAACCCGGCCGGAAAGCGGCGAGGAAGTGGCGTTCAGCGTGCAGCTTTTGGTTTTGCTCACGCTGCTCACGCTCGCGCCGAGCCTTTTGATTTTGCTCACTTGCTTTTTGCGTTTTTCGATCGTGCTTGATTTCATAAAGCGCGCGCTTTCTTTGCAGCAAGTTCCGCCTACGAGCGTCTTGAACGGAATCGCGTTTTTCATGACGCTTTTCGTGATGTGGCCGACTTTCACGAACATTTACGACAGCGCGTTCGTTCCGATGCGCGACGGCGAAATCGGAATTCAAGAAGCGTTCGAAAGCGCGCAAAAGCCGATTCGATATTTTATGTATTCGCAGATGGCTGACGACACAAGTTACATCGAGATGTTCATGGGAATGGGAAACATGGAAAGGCCGAACACTCTCGAGGACGTTCCGACGCATGTTCTCGTGCCGTCGTACATTTTGCACGAGCTGACCGTGGCGTTCAAAATCGGAATTTATTTGTACATTCCGTTCATCATAATCGACATGGTTGTGGCGAGCATTTTGATGTCGATGGGAATGATGATGTTGCCGCCGGTGCAGATTTCGATGCCGTTCAAGCTGATGCTTTTCGTGCTTGTGGACGGCTGGGGAATCTTGACGCGGCAGCTTTTCATTTCGGTATTGAGGTAGGTGAAAAATGGATTTGGGACAAATCATGAATTTGATGCGCTCGGGAATCTTGCAGGTTTTGATTTTGGTGGCTCCAGTTTTGGGCGCGGCTTTGATAATCGGACTTGTCGTCGCGATTTTTCAGGCGACCACGTCGATTCAAGAACAGACGCTCACGTTTTTGCCGAAAATGCTCACGATTTTGGCGGTGCTCGCGCTTTTGGGCGGCTGGATGTTCGCGATGCTGCGCGACTATACGATCGCGCTTTTTGGACAGATTCCCGCGCTCGCGCGATAGGGTATACCGGTATGGGGTATAGATGTTGGACGAGGTTTTGAACAATGCGCCCGCGTTTTTGCTGGCGACCGTAAGATGTTTTGCTCTCTTGATGACGCTTCCGCTTTTTTCGATGCGGAACGTTCCCACGGTCGCGCGTCTTGCGCTCGCGCTTTACATGTCATACATCGTCCTTCCGCAAGTGGACTTTTCGGCGTACGGCGCGGAGATGGACGCGAGCGCGATTTTTACGATGAGCTTTTTCCTGCTTTTGGCGGGCGAGGCTTTGCTCGGAATAATAACTGGATTTTTCGTGAGCATAATTTTTTCGGCGTTCAGCACGGCGGGACAATTCTTCGCGTTCCAAATGGGATTTTCCGCGAGCGAAGTCTACGACGCTTTGAGCCAAGTGGAAAATCCTTTGATGGGACAATATTTGAATTTGATCGCGATGCTCGTTTTCATGCAGACGCGATGGTTTCAAAAATTGTTTTTGGGCGCGCTCGTTTCAAGCTTCAAGACGCTCAGCGCGTTTTCGATTGTGTGCGACATGCAAAGCGGCGTTCTCGTCCAGACGATGATGCGCTCTTTGAGCGAACTTTTCGCGTCGTCGCTTGTGATCGCGCTTCCGATAATGGGCACTCTTATGCTCATCACGGTTTCGGTGGGAATCCTTTCCAAGGCCGCGCCGCAGATGAATCTTCTTTCCGAAGGTTTTCCCGTGATGATTTTGACGGCGTTCTTCATTTTGACGGCGTTGATGCCGAGCATGATCGACGCTTTCACGCGCGGATTCGAGAGCGGATTTTCGCGGCTCGAACAATTGTTTTTGGCACTGGGAGGAAAACGAATTTGAAAGGCGAAAATCTTTTTGAATACATCGACCTCCAGTGGTTCGCGGCGGAAGACGAAGGACGCACGGAAGAGCCTTCCGACATAAAAATCGACAAGGCGCGAAAAGAAGGCCGCGTCGCGAAAAGCCAGGAAGTGAACGGCGCGATTGTTTTTCTTTTTTCGACGCTCGCGCTTTTCCTTTTGGGAAAATGGATTTTGGAACAGTTCGTCGAAGTGCTCGTGTTTTTTTTCAGCCGATGCGCGGAAGGCAACGCAATGAGCGGAACGAGCGCGGTGGTCTTCTTCAATTATTTTTTGAAAACTGTAATGCCGATAGCATTCGTCGCGCTTTTGGCGGGCGTGATCGGAAATCTCATTCAGAACAAAGGCTGGCTTTTCAGCACTAAGCCTATCCAAATGAATTTTTCGAAGATTCTTCCGAAGTTCGGAGAGTATTTCAAAAAGACGATTTT
>CAMWIU010000046.1 GCA_947174385.1 uncultured Treponema sp. | reverse complement strand
CAAAAACTCGCCGCGTTGAAACATGGGTGAAAGATCCTGAACTGCATCGACGCGTTGTCAACGAAAAGGAAATCATCGATTTTCCTGCAAGCGGCCCGAATTCCGCGAGTCTTGAAAAAAATCGGATTTCCGCCGCATGTCAGCATTACGCCGCGCGTTTTGCCGCAAAAGAAGCGTTTTCAAAAGCGTTGGGAACTGGAATTGTTTTTGACTTGCGCGACGTTTTTGTAGTGAGCGGCGCGAATGGAAAGCCCGAACTTTTTGTGAAAAATTCCGCCGCTGAGATTTTCCGCCAAAATTGTCCAGAATATGAGCGCGCGAAAATTTTTATTTCGATGAGCCATGAAAAAGAATTTGTGGTGAGCGAAGTTATTATTGAAATTTAATTGCTCTTGTGATATAATCAAAAAATATGTACACACGTTCAAAAAAAGACGCGGGGCCTAAAAAACCGCTTGCGATTTCGTACTGGGCGAAAGAAAAAATTCGATGCCCTGCATGTCGGCACAATTTTCCACGCGAGGAAATGTTCACTGGAAGTGGCCGTCTGAGCGCGGGCGAACTCACCGAAGAATTGCATCGAAAATATGTTCCGACTGCTCGCTATGGAAAAATAAATCCGCTCATTTATGCCGTGGGCGCGTGTCCGAATTGCCACGCCGCGTTTTTTTGGAACGACTTTAACGATATAAAAGATGAAGAGTCGCTCAACAGGGTGTACAATACGGCAGAAGCGCGAAAAAAATTCGTGAATTCGATTTTCCCTTATTACGATCTCACTCGCAATCGAAATTTGCTTGACGGCGCGGCGATGTATCTTTTGGCAATTTTGAGTTATGATGTCGTGGATTTGGCGTACATTCCGACGATGAAGCGCGCGATTCTGACGCTTCGTTTGGCATGGCTTTGCGATGATTTGAACGAAGAAGTGCCCGAGCACAATTTTGATGTGGCGGCGAAAATTTTTTATCAAAAAGCTTCTTTCTTTTATCAGCAGGCGGTTCAAAATGAAACGGCTCGCTTGGAAAAAAGTTCCACGCTCGCGAACATGGGACCGGACACCGACAAAAATTACGGCTGGGACGGCGTGATTTATCTTTGCGGCTTGCTCGAATACAAATACGGACAAACAGTCGATTCTTCAATGCGGCTGAAAAAACTTGACGAAGTGAAAATTTCCATAGCGCGAATTTTCGGTCTTGGAAAATCTTCCAAGGAAAAGCCTGGTCCGCTTTTGGAACACGCGCGAAATCTTTACGACACGCTCACGAAAATTTTGGACAGCGCGGATTTGAACATCTGAAAATGCGAAACATTCTCCTTACAATTTCCTACGACGGAACGGATTTTTGCGGCTGGCAGAGGCAGGACGCGAGCAAGGACGTTCGGGAAATGCGCACGGTTCAAGGCGAAGTGGAGCGCGCGCTGCAAAAACTTTTTTCCGAAAAAATCGATTTGCACGGAAGCGGGCGCACGGATTCGGGCGTGCACGCGCGCGCGCAGGCTGCGAATTTTTTTTGCCCGGTTGAATCGATTCCCGCTCAAAACATTCCGCGCGCGCTGAACAATTTTCTTCCGCGCGACGTTCGGATAAATTCCGCTTGCGAAGTGCCTGAAAATTTCAGCGCGAGATTTTCTGCCACAAGCCGCGTCTATCGCTATTTCATTTTGCCTTGCGAGATTCCTTGCGCGGCATCCGCTCGCTTTGTTTGGCAAATAAAAAAAAATCCCGAAATCGAAACTCTTCAAAAAATGGCTTCGATTCTGAAAGGCGAAATTGATTTTGCGACGTTCGCGGCTTCGGGCGACAAAAGCGTCTCGACTTTCCGCTACGTGGAAAACGCGCGATTTTTTTTCCAGGAAGATTTGTTCGGGCAAAGGCTTTTGGTTTTTGAAATCGAGGCGAACGCATTTTTATGGAAAATGGTTCGCTCGCTCGTGGGAACGCTGATTGAGTTCGAGCGCGACGGGGGAGGGGCAGAAAAATTCAAGGCCGCGCTTTCCTCCTGCCAAAGAAAAAACGCAGGGCCGACCGCTCCTCCTAACGGGCTTTTTTTGTGGCAGGTCAAATTCGACGGAACGCGGCGGCATTCATAAAAGGCTTGCCGGATCAACGTCCGCTTCAATGTAAACGCCTTGCGGCGCGCGGAAAGAATAAATCAAAACCGAAGCGAGCCTTTGCAAAATTGCGATCGAATTTCCGCGCAGCAAAATTTGGTGGCGATAGTTCGCGGCGACTTTTGAAAGCGCGCATTCGCTTGGCCCGAGGATTTCAGTTTCCGCCGCGCCCGACGTGTGCTTCTCTTTGAGGCTTTGCAATTCCGCGCTCAAAATTTTTTTCGCTTCGCTGGCGCATTGTTCGGCATCGCGCTCCATCGTGCTCCGAAAAACCAAGCGCAAAAGCCGCGAGAACGGCGGAAACGAAAGTGCCTTCCGAAGTTCGATTTCGTCGGCGTAAAATTTTTGCGGCTGCGAATGGCATGCAAAATAGATCGCGGGATTTTCGGGCGAGTAAGTTTGCACGATGACTTTTCCGTCGGGAAAAAATCTTCCCGCCCTTCCTGCCACTTGCGTTATCAGCGAGAACGTGCGTTCCGCCGCGCGAAAGTCGGGAATGTGCAGCGAAGTGTCCGCGAGAATCACGCCCACCAATTTCAGTTTCGGAAAGTTCAGCCCTTTTGCGATCATCTGCGTTCCGAGCAAAATGTCGGCCTCGCCGTTTTTGAACGCCGCAATCTTTTCTTCAAGCTCGTTTTTTTTTCCGAGCGAATCGGTGTCAAGCCTGATTGCGCGCGCCGAAGGAAATTTCGCCTTCACCTCGTTTTCGATAAATTCCGTTCCGAATCCCAAATAGCCGATGTCGAGCGAAGCGCACTTCGGGCAGACCGAAAGCGGCTTTAGCGTGTAGCCGCAATAGTGGCACAAAATTTTGTTTTGCACTTTATGGTACGTCATCGGCACGGAACAATTTTTGCACTTTAGCTCGAAGCCGCAAGTCTGGCAGCGGAAGATGTGGTTGAAGCCGCGCCTGTTTAGGAACAAAATCACTTGGCGGTTTTCTGCGAGCGTTGCGCGGATTTCATCTTCGAGAATTTTCGAAATGCTTCCCTCGATTTTTTCGCGCGACAAGTCCACGCATTCGATGAGCGGCATCTTTCCGCCCGAAAGCCTTTTGGTGAGATAATGGCATTCGAATTTTTTTTGCGCGATTGAATTCCACGCCTCGACGCTCGGAGTCGCGCTTCCCATGACGAGCGGAATTTTTTTCAATTGCGCCCGATGCATCGCCACTTGCCGCGCATGGTAGCGCGGCGTGTTTTCGGACTTGTACGAAGAGTCGTGCTCCTCGTCGATGATTATCATTCCCAAATTTGGAACTGGCGCGAAAATCGCGCTGCGCGCGCCGATTACGACGCGGGCTTCCTTTTTTATGATGCGCTTGTATTCGAAAAGTTTTTGCGCCGGCGTGAGACGCGAATGCAGAATCGCCACGGTCGAGCCGAAACGGTTTACGACTGCGCGCGCGACTTGTGGAGTGAGCGCGATTTCGGGAACGAGATAAATCACGCCTTTTCCTTTTTCCAGAATTTTTTCCGCCGCGCTCAAAAAGACTTCGGTTTTGCCGCTGCCCGTCGCGCCGTAAATATATTGAAAAAGATTTTTTTGCTTTGATTTTTTTTCGTCGAATTTATTTTCGCTTGAAATTTCTTCGCAGAGAATTTCGATTTCCGCAGAATTCAAAATTCCTTGGACCGCGTTTTTCTGCTCGCAGCTTAAAATTTTTTCGGAATTAAAATCGTCTTCTTCAATCTGCGCCGAAACTCCCCAAGCCGCCTCGCTTTCCTTGATGCCGCCGGGAATCATCGCCGAATACGCTTCGCCGATCGAGCACAAGTAAAAAGACGAAATCCATTTTCCGAGGCTCATCGTCTCTTCGTTCAAAAGAGGCGTTTCGTCGAGCACGCGCAGAATCGGGCGAATCTTGTTTTGCGGAACGGGAAAATCCTGCGGCAATTTTTCATGGAGCGCGGTTATAATTCCGGTGGTGCGCCGGTTTCCGAACATCACTTGGACACGCGCGCCCACGGCGCATTCGAAGGACTCGACTTTGCGCGCGCGCTTTTTTTGAAACAGCTCTCCTTGGGATTTTTTTTCGTGCGCAGAAATTTTTCCCGCAGGAATCACGGAATATGTGAACGTCTGGTTTACGGGCACGTTGAGCGCGACTTCGACGAATTCAGCTTTCATAATTCGGGCAAAGTTCCAAAAGTTTCGCGCGGAAAATTTTCAAGTCTTCCCACGCAGGGCGTTTGTAAGATTCGTCGCGAAGCAGCGCGCTCGGATGAAAAGTCGCCATAAACGGAATGCCGTTGTAGTCCAAAATTTTTCCGTGCATTTTCGTGATGCCGATCGAAGTGTCCAGCAGTTTTTGCAAAGCGATTCTTCCCACCGCCAAAATCATTTTCGGTTTCAGGACGTGAATCTGCGCCTGCAAGAACGACGAGCACGCCGCGCATTCTTCGGGGGAGGGGTCGCGGTTCATAGGCGGGCGGCATTTTACGATGTTCGCGATGAAGCAGTTTTTCGTGCGATTCAAATTTATTGCCGCGAGCATCTTGTCCAAAAGCTGTCCCGCCTTTCCCACGAACGGCCGCCCTTGCGCGTCTTCGTCCGCGCCGGGTCCTTCGCCGATTACGAGCACGGCAGGGTTCGGAACGCCTTCGCCCGGAACGACGTTTTTGCGCGTCTTTGCGAGAATGCAATTTTGGCACGCGGAAATTTTATTTGCG
This sequence comes from uncultured Treponema sp., assembly GCA_947174385.1. Lineage (GTDB taxonomy): Bacteria > Spirochaetota > Spirochaetia > Treponematales > Treponemataceae > Treponema_D. The sequence goes on along the minus strand of CAMWIU010000046.1, from coordinate 12,624 downwards.
ATTGAATCGAGAGTTGTGCCAAGATTTTGCGCGCTTTCTGCGGCGGCGAAATCTTGCGCAGAATTTGCTTCGATTGGAATTTGCACGGAAGAAACGCTCGCGCTTTGTGGAATTTCGTCGTCGCGGAAATTTGTTTCGCCTAGAAAATTCTCGCGAGTGTAACCCGTCGCCGCTCCCGAAGCTTTTTTGAGCAAATCGTAAATCAGTTCTTTTTCCGCCGCTTTCACGAGAGCATTTTAGCATTTTTTTTTCCTTTGAGCAAGAGTGTCGCAGGGCGCAGTGCTACGCGCTGTCTGCTGCAATTGACAAACTTGTGGATTTCCTCTAAAATGTTTTGTATCTGAAAAGTAGGAAAAATGATTATGCCTAGACGATTCATCAAAATTCACTTCTCAAGCACACGACTCTCGCCGTTTTTGATGGGCAATAAACCTCCTATACGTATGGGGGGGGGTATAACGACCTAGGTTTTTCCGGAAAAGGACGATTCTCACACAAAAGGACGTGGAATGTGGACGAAATGTCGCATTGTGCGTCCTTTTTGTGTTTAAATGGGCTTTTTGAATACTCATTTTTTCGTGCCGATTGTGCCGAAATGTTCAAAAATGCTTTCGTAGTTTTCCCGGCGCAGTTTTTGCTTTCAAAAACACTTTTGCACCTTGTCTTGCGCGTTTTCGTGCTTCAAAACTATTTTTGCGCCTTTCATGGCGCAGCTTTGACTTTTGAAAGCACTTTCGAGGCTTGCTTGGTGTGTTTTTTCCTTATCAAAAGTACTTTTGAGACTTCCCTGGCGTATTTTTGTACTTCAAAAGTATTTTCGCGGCTCATTTCAACGTGTTTTCCGCTTTCAAAAGTATTTTTGATCGCAGCGCGATGCGTGTTTTCCACACAGTTCAAACAAAAATCATTATACAGTAAGGAGTTTTTATGGCAAAAGTAACGAAAGTTATCAACAACGTTCGCGTGACGGAGCTTGACGCGCTCTCGGACGCGATGGAGCGCGAGTACAAACTCGCCTGCGCTGACGGCGAGACAGCGGTGGGCAAGGACTCGGTGCTCAAAACGCAGTTCGCGCAACTTGCGGACTTGAGCGCGAGGAACACCACGGCGATCAAGCAGGACGCGGTGGTCTCCACTTTGGACGAGGCGGACGGACGGCGAGACGCTGTGACGCGCGACCTCTTTACGCTTGCGGGCGGCTACACGGCAAGTCCCTTCGCGGAGGTGAAGTCTGCGGCGCAGGATGTGTGCGCGGTGCTCGAAAAATACGGGCGCGGAATGACGAGCAGGAATTACGCCGACCAGACCGCGCTCACGGAATCCCTGCTTGAGGATTTGGGCGCGGAGAAAATCGCCGCGCAGGTCAAGGCGCTTTCGGGCGTGGCGGAGCTGGTGGCGAGTATTCGTGAGGCGCAGGACGCCTTCGCTTCCGCGCACGACGGCTACATTAAGGCGAAGGCGGGCAAGGGCGAGAGTGCGTCGTCGCTCAAGAAGCCGCTCGTCTCGCTCATCAACGACAATATCGTGCCGTACCTGAACATCGTGGCGGCGATGGACGGCTACGCGGATTTCGTTGCGGCACTCGCGGGCAACATCAAAAAGACCAACGACACCGTGGCGCGGCGCACGGCGGCGGGGAAAAAGTCGGAGTAGCGGAAACAAGAATTAACGGAGAGAGGAAAAAATTTTTGGAGGAAATGAAAATGGGTTCAGAGAAGTTTTATTTTGAGCATACAATAAGGCTCGAAAAAGATTCGTACTTGAAACTTTTGGACATGTATTTTAAGCCGAAAGTCTTTTTTGAGGATGTCGAGAAAAGTCTTGGCGAAGAACAGAAGAAAGCCTTGAAAGGTGAATCGCTGTTCGACAAGATTTTCCCCGTAGAGGCGAAGTATCTGGAAAACCACAAGGACATGGAAGTCAGGCAGGATTTCATCGCATGGAACGGATGGTGCTTCCGAGGACACAGGGATTCCAGCTGGAAACTTGAGACGACATTTGAGCGGCTGTGCTTCAAAAACTACGGAACAAAAAACAAAGATTTGTTCGACGTGGAAAACGGCATGATTCGCGATTTCCGCAGGAGAATACAGAAATATGATCCCGCGCTTGCAAGCATAGACCCTGACGACATCTATATGCTACTCGCGAATATGCAGCACTACGGTTGCGCCACACGTTTTCTTGACATGACATTCTCATTTTTCGTCGCGCTCTTCTTTGCCTGCGGCTACATTGAATTTGGAAGGGTGGACGACAACAAAAGCGGAACGGACGCAACAGAAGCCAGTTCAGAATCAAACGCGGACTCTTCTGAAAACCCTGCCAAAGAATCTGACGAGACGCAGAAAAAGAAAAACTCCCGCAGTTTTTCAATCTATTGCTTCAACCGAATGTGGATTGAAAAGACATACAAGGCGCATCTTCCGAAGGAACTCGCACAACTGTATGACAAGAGCGGCGAATTTGGAAAAACGGCGGACGTGCAGAAAGCAGTATGGAACTATGTAAGAAATCATAGTACACAATTTCCCGAAGTGAAAAAAGAAAGCATTTTCAATTCGGTCATAAACATGACACCATTCTACATGAATGTGCGCCTTGACAGACAAAAAGGAACGTTTCTCATACCCACGAATCCGTACTGCACGTTTGAGGAGAACCTTAAGTCTCTTGTTGAGAAAGATAAGAAGAACGGAAAGTTCCGCATACTCAAAATAAATGTTGAGTATGATGACAACGCGCTTTTGTATTATCAGAAGTTCTTGGACGAAATGAACATCAACCATGCTGTGCTGTTCAATGATGTAGAAAATATCTGCAAGCAAATAAATTATAAGACAAGACTTCCTAATGATGCGCTTGTAAATCCAAAAGTTGGAATATAGGAGGAAATAGCATGAACACTATTTTTGATGAAACGCTGGAAACGGTAGGAGAATCCCTGCATTCCGTGGACGCGAAGGCGTTCGGCAGTCTCCTTGAAGACTGCGAGAAAGCGTTGCGGAACAGCGGGAGCGTCATTGTTTCCGGGCTTGGGAAGAACGTGCCTGTCTGCGAAAAATTCGTCGGCTGCATGGTTTCGCTCGGACTTCGCGCCCAGTTCCTGCACACGAACACTGCCGTCCATGGCGACCTCGGCATGGTGCATGACGGCGATGTCGTGATTGTGCTGTCAAAGAGCGGGGAGACTCCCGAGTCAATCAACCTTGCGGAGCATCTTGCAAGGCGGAACGTGACGCTGTGGCTCCTGAGCTTCTCCGCCGAAAACACGCTCGCAAAAATGATTCCGAACAGGCTGATTGCGCGGCTTGCGCACGAGGGCGATATGTGGAATCTTGTACCGCACAATTCCACGACGGTCACGCTGATGATTCTTCAGGAACTTGCGATTTCGCTCGGCAAGAAGTTTGACATACAGCTTTCGGATTTCAAGAAAAACCATCCGGGCGGCGGAATTGGAAGCATCTTGAAAGATGCGAAATGAATTTTGGTTTAAGGAGAACTAACTATGAAAAAACTGACGTATGCAATTATTGCATTTCTCACAATTGTTTGCACTTCGCTTTGCGCACAGACAGTCGGCAAAAAGCCGTCAGTGGTCATCATGCCGTTTGAAGCGAAGGGCGGCATGGACCAGGAGGACTGCGAGGTGGTGTCTGAACTTTTCGCCTCGGAATACGTCATCACTGGCGCGGCGACTGTAGTGAACCGCGATACGCTCTCAAAGATTCAGACGGAGCAGAAGTTCCAAGCTTCCGACTGGTCTAACAGCAACAAGACGGCAAAACTTGGCGAGGCTTTGAACGCACAGCAACTAATGAGCGGACAGCTCAGGCTCTACAATGGGCTGATATTCGTAACCGTGCAAGTGCAGGACATCAAGACACTCGCCGTGCTTGCCGCCGTTAGCACGAGAGTTGAGAACACGATGAAGCTGATTGATGGTATTCCAAAAATCTGCAAGGATTTAGTTTCGCAGATGGTTGCAAAAACAGGCGATGCATCCACAAGGAAATAAGGAGGATAGTATGAAAAAAAATTTTGTAGCAGTATTTGCGTTCATGCTTGTCGCGGTTCTTTCCGCTCAGACAGCGCATAAAAGACCTTCCGTTGTCATCATGCCGTTTGATGCGAAAGGAGGAGTGTCGCAGGAGGATTGCGAGGTGATAACAGAAGAGTTCATGAGCAAATATGCAGTCGTTGGAAACTCTGTCGTTGTGAACCGAAACACGCTCGCGCAAATTCAAACGGAGCAGATGTTCCAGTCTTCCGACTGGTCGGATAGCAACAAGACGACAAGACTCGGCGAGGCACTGAACGCACAGCAGATAGTAAGCGGACAACTTAGGCTCTACAACGGGCTGATTTTTGTCATCGTGCAGGTGCAAGATATCAGAACGCTTGCCGTACTTGCATCGGTAAATGTGCGAGTAAAGGACGTGATGGAACTGTTAGACAAAATATCAGGTATTTGCAAAAGTATAAGTGCCCAAATGAATGGAGAGTACGCTGTTTTTTCGATGGCTGCGAAATACCAAATCGGAGACATTGGACCGGGTGGCGGCTATGTGTTCTATTATTCGGAGGAAGGATTTTCCATCATAATAAATGGCAAAGAAGAGATATGTCATTATCTTGAGTGCTCTCCTCAAAAACTTGGAGAAATGACTTGGTGTTCCTGTCCGCGTTACTCCACCAGTAAAAAGAAAGTAAAGAATTCGCGTGATGTGATGTGGACATGGTGTAAAATTGAAACAGCTGACGGGATTGGTGCTGGCAAGGACAATACATACAATATTATCAATGCATCACATCCTGGCGGAACCATAAATGCCTCTAACTGTGCCGCGTATGCCTGTAACAAGTATTCTACAAGAAAAACAAAAGCTGGCGACTGGTATCTGCCGAGCAAGATAGAACTTGATTTGATATATGAAAACCTTGTTAAGAGGGGCAAGATTCCTGCTGAAGGTAGACACTGGTCGTCATTTTATGATAAGACCGATAATGAAGTTTATGTCAAAGAGCGTGATTTCAGCAATGGGCGTGATAGAGGTCATATAAAAAGTGGTGTCATGTGCGTGAGAGCAGTCCATGCGTTTTAGAAATTCAGTTAATTAAAAATCCGCGTATAGCGCGGTAAAACATAGTTTAAACAGACGGCAGTTTTTGCTTGTCTGAAAAAACAATTAGGAGGAATCCAAATGAAACACATCAAAACACTGTTGATATCTTCACGCGGACACTCGCCTCCGTGAGTATGAGGACAGAAAGTGCCATACAACTGCTCGATAAGATTCCCGGCATCTGCAAGGACTTAGCGGGGCAGATAGGCGGAACGTCAAAATAGCGCATGACTGCCTTCGGCAGTTCATATATTTCATCATTTTTAAGGAGTATAAAAATGAAAAAATTACTTTCAGCGGTCGCGGCGGCAATCCTTGCCTCCGCAGTCATTTCGGCGCAGACGGTCGCCGTGCTCGGCTTCGACAGCGACAGCATCTGCCTTGACCAGCGCACCGGCACGATGAGCGACCTGCTCACCGACGAGCTTGTGGGCATCGGCGACATCGCCGTGCTTGAGCGCAAGCAGGTGAGCAAGATTCTCGAGGAGATGAATTTCCAGGCTTCGGGCTACACGGACGAGGCGACGGCAAAGACAATCGGCAAGATGCTGAACGCGGACTGCATCATCACGGGCAGCACGTCCATGCTCGGCGACAAGCTTGTGGTGACCGCGCGCACCATCGACGTGGAGACGGCGAAAATCCTCTGCTCCGCAAAAATGTCCGTGTCGTCATGGAATGAATTCAGCCGCCGCTTGCCGGACTTTGCCAAGGACTGCGTGAAGAATCTTCCCGCCAAGAACTGGTTCGCCGGAACATGGGAAGGCGGATACGAGTCTGACGGCGGAGACGACTTCTTCACGATCGTGTTCAGTGAAAAGAACAAGTGCACCGTGACGCTCGCCACGACAAATGCGTTCGGCGACAGCGAAACGCTTTCGGGAAGCGGCTCGTATTCCTACGACAAGAACATTCTCCGCATTGATGCGCGACTTTCCACCGACTTGGGCGTTGCGCGAAAAATCAGCTGGCGGAGCATCTACAGTTTTGGCGAAGGGAATGACAGCTTCAGCATCCTTGTGAAGCCAGAGGGCGGAAAGCAGGTGCGGGCAACATTCGCAAAAACAGAATAGCGTTTGTTCGGCATTTTATATTGCGGCGAGGAACTCGTGCGCGTCTCGTTCGTAAAGACCGCCGACTAGTCGCGCTTCCAAACAATAAAGCCGCCCTGTACAAAAGGGCGGCTTTATTGTTCCCATTGCATTGCTGAACAAAAATTTTCGCTACCGCTGGAAATAGTTTATTTTCCAGCGGTCGTTTTGCCCTCGGCTTCCTTTCTTGCGATGAAGTTATTGAGTTTCTTGTCAAAGGTGAGAATCTTCCTGCCTTCGATGAGTCGGTAGGATGCGAGAACGCAGTCCACGAAATCAAGGCTGCTTTCTTGGTAGTAGGCGAGCGCGTTTCGCATGACGGCGGGCGCAGACGTGGACACGAATTCGAGCAATTCGAGCATTGCACAGGCTACGCCCGTGCGTTCGATGCCGTACACCTTTGTGAGCACATAGACCGTCTCGGCGAACACCTCCGGCAGGACGAAAAGCGAGCCGCTGTCGATTGCTTTTTCCGCACAGCTTGCCATATCCTCATCGTCATTGACGATGTAGCGCACAAGGATGTTTGCGTCAGCGTAGACCATGCTTTTCCTCCACGGCGCGCGTCCATGCCTCCTTTTCCCGTGCGCGGAGCGAGGGGTCGGCGTAACTTGCGAACCTTCCGCGCAGGGCGCACTTTTTAGGGGCGACATTTCCTTGCGGCAAAGATCGTATCACGCCGAGCACATAACGCACCTGCTCGTCGGAGAGCGACTGGACGAGTTCTATAACCTGCGACTTTTCGGCAATAGAGTGCATAAGTCCTCCTTGTGCCAAAAAGTATAGCACAGGAGCGGCAAAAAGTAAAGGTTGAATTTCATCACACAAGTCAAACTCTTGCGCGAATCTCCTTTTTGTGCTATAATCTTTTTTATGAAAGCAATCGAACTTGAAAAATCCTACAGTCCAAAAGATTTCGAAGACAAAATATATGCCTCTTGGGAAAAGCAAGGCTACTTCAAGCCTGCGAGCGACGAATCGTCTCCCATCCATGAAAATTTTTGCTCCTGCAAAAATTGCGCCACTTATTCGATGGTGATTCCGCCGCCGAATGTTACAGGCGTTCTTCACATGGGGCACGGCCTCAACAACACTTTGCAGGACATCGTTGTGCGCTATCACAGGATGAAGGGCGACAACACGCTTTGGGTCACTGGAACGGATCACGCCGGAATCGCCACGCAGAACGTCGTGGAACGCGCGCTCAAAAAAGAAGGAAAGTCTCGGAACGATTTGGGACGCGAAGAATTCCTGAAAAGAACGTGGGCGGTAAAAGACGATCATCACGCGACGATTTGCAAGCAGCAGAAAAAGCTTGGAAATTCCACCGACTGGGAGCGCGAGCGTTTTACGATGGACGAAGGCTTGAGCCGCGCGGTGCGCGATGTCTTCGTTACGCTTTACGAGCGCGGACTTATTTACAAAGGAAATTATTTGGTGAACTGGTGTCCTCGCTGCGGAACGGCTTTGGCGGACGACGAAGTGGATCACACGGACACCGCCGGCGCGATGTATCACATTTGGTACGAATTCGCGGACGGTCCTGCGCCCGACGGTTCAACGAAAATCGAAATCGCCACGACGCGCCCTGAAACGCTTTTGGGCGATACGGCCGTGGCGGTGAATCCCGAAGACGAACGCTATAAAAATATCGTCGGAAAAAAATTGCGCCTTCCGCTCACGGAAAGGATAATTCCGCTCATCGCCGACACTTATGTTGACAAGGAATTCGGAACTGGAATGGTGAAAATCACGCCGGCTCACGATCCGAACGACTGGCAGGTGGGAAAGCGGCATGATTTGGAAATCATCAATATTTTGAATCCCGACGGCACGCTCAACGAAAATGTTCCCGAAAAATATCGCGGACTTTCGTGCCAAAAAGCGCGCGCGCTTATCATCGAAGATTTGCAGGCGCAAGGACTTTTCAAGGCGGAAGAAAAAATCACGCACTCGGTGGGACATTGTTATCGCTGCGCGACGGTCGTCGAGCCTTACTTGAGCGAACAATGGTTCGTAAAAATGAAGCCGCTCGCGGAAAAGGCGATGAAGGCGTGGCGCGATGGCGAAATCGTGTTCTATCCGAAAAAATGGGAAAACACATACATTCACTGGATGGAAAATATCCGCGACTGGTGCATAAGCCGCCAGCTTTGGTGGGGGCACAGAATCCCGGCATGGACTTGCGCGGACTGCGGCGAACTCACCGTAAGCCGGGAAGACGTGGCGGCTTGCCCGAAATGCGGCTCGAAAAATTTGAAGCAGGACGACGATGTTTTGGACACTTGGTTTTCGGCGTGGCTTTGGCCGTTCTCGACGGTCGGCTGGCCGGAAGACACTCCCGACTTGAAAAAATTCTATCCCACTTCCGCGCTTGTCACCGCCTACGACATCATCTTCTTTTGGGTGAGCCGAATGGTGATGGCGGGCTTGGAATTCACGGGAAAAGCGCCGTTCCACGACATCTACATTCACGGACTTGTGCGCGACAAGCAAGGGCGCAAGATGAGCAAGTCGCTCGGCAACGGAATGGATCCGCTCGAAATAATCGACATCTATGGCGCGGACGCTTTGAAATTCACGCTCGGCTTTATGTGCGCACAAGGCCAGGACATTTTGATTGACAAGGATTCGTTCAAATTGGGAAGCCGATTCTGCAACAAAGTTTGGAACGCGAGCCGCTACCTTTTGCAAAATCTTGAAGGGCGCGAGCTGATTCCTGTAAAGGATGCCGACCTAACTGAACTTGACAAATGGATTTACACGTGCTTGAACAAAGCCGCGAAAACCGCGCGCGAAGCATTGGACAGCTACCGCTACAATGACGCTGCCACCGCGCTCATGGAATATTTTTGGAACGAATTCTGCGATTGGTATGTCGAAGCGACAAAATTGAATTTCAAAAACGGCGACGAGCGCGAAAAAAATCGCCAGGCTTCGGTCCTGCTGAATTTGCTCGAAGAAAATCTGCGGCTTTTGCATCCGTTCATTCCGTTCGTGACAGAAGAAATTTATTCAAAACTTCCCGTCGAGCAAATCGCGAAAAATCGCAGTTCGGCGGAAAAAATTCTTCCGACTTCATCTTATTGCGGAATGCTGATTTGCGCGCCTTATCCGGAATTTTTGGAAGCGCGCGAAAATGCCGCAGTATCCGAACGCTTTACGGTTTTGAAAGATTTGATCGGAAAAGTGCGCGCGCTTCGCACCGAATGCGGCCTTGATCCTGCGGCGAAATTGCACCTTTCGATTTTGATTGAAAAAAATTCGCCTGCCGAAGTCTGCCGCGAAAAAATCGACATGATTTCGCTTTTGGCAGGAATGCAGAAAATCGACTTCGTGGAAAAAAAGCCCGCGAAATCGATCGGCACTGTGGGCGCGGGATTCGAGGCGTTCTTGCTCGTGGACGAAAACGTGAACACGGAGCAGCTTAAATCGCGCTTTGAAAAGGAAATTGAATCCGAGAAAAAATTCGCGCAGAATTCCGAAAAGAAACTTTCTGGAAATTTCGCGACACACGCCAGCGCGGATTTGGTGGAAGCCGAAAGGCGGAAATTGGCGGCGGCGCAAAATCGCATCGAAAAACTTTCGTCGTATTTGGCGGAACTTTAACGCTTGAAGTGCGAGCGGTTTTTGTGAGAGGAGGATTTATGGCAAAATATGAAATGGCGACAGAAAAGCCTTCGCAAATGGAAAACGAGAAAATGCTTCAGCTCAAGAACATTCTTCTCGCGCCGTACATGCAGCTTGCCACCTCGCTCATCGGAAAGCAGCGACACGCTGGCGGAAATATGTTTCGCCATCAGCTTGACACGATGACGATTCTCATTGACTACGGCTACATCGACGGAGTTTTGCTCAAGGCTTCTTGCGTGCACGACGTAATTGAAGACATTCCCGGCTTTGACGCGAACAAAATCATCAACGCCGATGAGGACGGAGAAGAAGTGCTGCGCCTTGTCCTTGAAGTGACGAAACGCGAGGGCGAAAGCAAAAATGATTTTTTGCATCGCATCATAGCCGAAGGAAGTCAAAAGGCGAAAATCCTCAAAACCGCCGACCGCATTTCCAACATGATTTCGCTTGGCTGGGTGAACGATCCCAAATTCATAAATCGATATTGCGATGAAACGGAATTTTTCGTTTTTCCGATCGCGCTCGAAGTGGATTACAATATGTATCAGGAATTGATAAGCCTCGTGATGACGCGCAGAAAATATTTGGAAGATACAGGCTGGATTGATAAGCAAATGAAAGAAAAAAATAAGTAGCCGCCATTTTTATTCGTGCGTCGGGGTTTGTTGATTTGAAACAATTCCAAGAAACTCAATTCTTTTTAAAACACTTGTAAAAATTCCGCAAATGCGTTATAATATGTTCTCAAACCGCGCGAACGGTTCAAAGACTATTTTCAGGAGACCAGAATGAAGTACACTGCAGAAGTGGAACATATGTGTCCGCTGGCCAAGGGCGCATATCATGGGCCGGCTCCTATTCCCGAGGAAGGCGAATGGGTTCAGGCGAAAGATCAGAAAGACATTTCCGGCTTTACTCACGGAGTCGGCTGGTGCGCCCCTCAGCAAGGCGCGTGCAAACTTACGCTCAATGTGAAACAAGGCGTGATTGAAGAGGCGCTCGTGGAGACGATCGGCTGTTCAGGAATGACGCACTCGGCGGCCATGGCGAGCGAGATTCTCATCGGAAAGACAATCCTCGAGGCGTTGAACACCGACTTGGTTTGCGACGCGATCAACACGGCGATGCGCGAACTTTTCCTTCAAATTGTCTACGGAAGAACTCAGAGCGCGTATTCCAAGGACGGACTCAAAGTCGGCGCGTCTCTCGAAGATTTGGGCAAAAACTTGCGCTCGCAAGTCGGCACGATGTTCGCCACGCGGAAGACAGGCCCTCGCTATCTTGAGATGGCGGAAGGCTACGTGGAATCTTGCGCCGTTGACAAGGACGGACAAATCATCGGCTACAACTGCGTCAACTTGGGAAAACTGATGGATGCGATCAAAGCCGGCACAGATCCGAAAGAGGCTCTCGAAAAGGCTCGCACTCATTACGGGCGTGTGACTGCCGAACAGGGCATGGTCAAGCTTATCGACCCGAGGAAGGAGTGAACATTTAATAATGAATAGTTAATAGTGCTTTTCGCGCTGTTTCTATTTTCACTTTTTGATTCGTTTTGATGAGATTGGCGAACAGTTTAAAAACTGAAGCCTCCAGCAAAAGTTTTTATTTAGGATTTTTATGGGAGAAATTTATGGCATTGTTTGAAGATTTTGAAGGCCGCATTCCGCAAGTGAACAAGGCTTTGAAAGAATACGGATTTGCCGAAGGCGAGGCCGGCTTGCAGGCTGCCCGCGAACTTTGCAAATCCAAGGGATTCGATCCTTATGAAATCTGCCAGGGAACTCAGCAGATTTGTTTCGAGGACGCGAAATGGGCTTATGTTTTGGGAAGCGCGATCGCCCTCAAAAAAGGCGAGAAGGCCGGAACAATCACAGGCTCTGACGCGGCCGCCGCAATCGGCGAAGGCTTGCAGGCGTTCTGCCTTCCGGGAAGCGTCGCCGACGACCGCAAGGTTGGAATCGGACACGGAAATTTGGGCGCGAGACTTCTTTCCGAAGAAACGCAGTGCTTCGCGTTCTTGGCAGGACACGAATCTTTCGCGGCCGCCGAAGGCGCGATTAAGATTGCCGCCAACGCGAACAAAGTCCGCAAGAACAAGCTTCGCGTCATTTTGAACGGACTCGGAAAAGATGCCGCGCAAATCATCAGCCGCATCAACGGATTCACCTATGTTCAGACGAAATTCGACTATTTCAACGGCGAAGGAACGGACAAGGCTTTGACGGTCGTGAAGGAAGTTCCTTACGGAAACAATCCCGATCGCCTCATCGTAAAATGCTACGGCGCGGATGACGTTCGCGAAGGCGTCGCGATTATGTGGCACGAAAATGTCGATGTTTCGATTACGGGCAATTCCACGAACCCGACTCGCTTCCAGCACCCCGTGGCGGGCACTTACAAAAAAGAACGCCTGCTTGCGAGCAAGGAATATTTCTCCGTGGCATCAGGCGGCGGAACTGGACGCACCTTGCACCCCGACAACATGGCGGCGGGTCCTGCGAGCTACGGCTTTACGGACACGCTCGGACGCATGCACTCTGACGCGCAGTTCGCGGGAAGCTCTTCCGTTCCGGCCCACGTAGAAATGATGGGCTTTATGGGAATGGGCAACAACCCGATGGTCGGCTGCACAGTGGCTTGCGCCGTCGCGGTCGCGGAAGCGTTGAAGAAATAGGCGAAAAAATGCCGGTTGTGTAAACATTCGCAGCCGGCGAATTTTTGTGATTTCACAAACGCCTATGATGAAAAAGGACGCGGATATTAAAAGT
>CAMWIU010000045.1 GCA_947174385.1 uncultured Treponema sp. | reverse complement strand
TTCACCGAAATCGCTTCGTCCACTTCGGAAAGTTCTTCCAAAATTTTTTCGCGCGGCGAGAATTCCGATGAAGCGCAAATTCATTTGGAAGAAGAATTCGGCGATTTGTTTTTTGCCGTGGTGAACTACGCGCGAAAAGCAGGCGTGGATCCCGAACTTGCGATGAACGCCGCGAACAAAAAATTTTACAGGCGATTTTCTTATGTCGAGAAAAAATGCGCCGAGCAAAATATTTCGATGGAACAAAAAAATTTGGAAAAGATGGATGCGTTTTGGAACGAGGCGAAGTCGCGCGAAAACGGCGCGGATTGAGGAGCAAGAAGTTTTGCTTCCGCTGGGGCTAGCGGCTGGTCGCAAGTCTTGCGACTTGCTTACCGAGTTTCGTAGAACGAAACTCGCGCAGATAAGCATTTGTCGGGCTTCAAATTACTATAACATCTTGCACACGTTTTCAATTTCCCGTCCAATTCTTTTTTTCAGTTCCTTTTCCAATTTTGTTCCGTAGATGTGGCTGAAAGTTTTTTTAATATTTTCGGGACTTCCGCGTTCGTCAAAAAGCATTGAAGGGCGAATGTTCAGCGCGGTGGCAATCGTGTCGATTGTTTCTGGTTTGGGGAAAATATGTCGGCTTTCGATTTCAGAAATGTAGCCGCCGCCGTAGCCTATTTTTTCCGAAAGTTGTTCCTGCGTGAGATGCATTTTCTGCCTGTAGAATTTTAAGTTTTCCTTAAAAGTTTCTCTTACGCCCATAGGATAATTTTAGGCGAAAAAATCAGTCGTTTTTATAGTTTGTTAGGATTATTAAATAATATTATTGACAAAATATGTATATTAAACTATAATTTATATAGTTAGATAGGCAAGTTGTGCCAAAATTAACAAATTTTTTAAGGAGAGCAAAATGAAAAAAGTTTTTTTCTTTGCGATGTTTGTATTGTCATTTAATTTCTTGGTTTTTTCGGATGATTTCAATTTGGAAAAATTTTATTCGCAACCAGCGATGAAAAAACAGATGAATGAATCTTTTAAGCAGTTTAATGCTTTGGACAAAACTATGGAATATTCATACAAAGTCAAAAACAATACGATGGTTTATATTTATAAATTTACAGAACAGCAAAAAGACATAGAGGCGTGCCGTGAAACCATTATTTTAAGGTTGCGCAATTCTGTCATTGATTTTGTCATCACAAATATTGAAAATGAGTCTGGCGTAAAAGATGTGCGAGTGCAATATATTTATTACAACAAAGACGGAACGGAAATCTACAACCAAATTTGGATGAAGTGAATAATTCGCACGGAGAATTTCAGACGCCGAGACTTTGCGCCGGCGTTTGTTGATTCGTGCGGAGGGTTTCACGCCCTGATGCTTGCGTCGAGGTATGTTGATTTTCAAAGGGAAGAAGGAAATTTGTCTGCGCATAAAAACGAATATAACGAAAAATATTTGTCACGTACAATAGAATCCTTTATAATTGTTATGAAATTCTTTAACGACATTTCAATTTAATCGCATTTTCCCAGTGCAAAATTGTAAAACTCTCTGCTACTTTACTTTTCGCGGAAAATTCGTTATATTGTACTTAGAATTATTTTAAAAATTTGAAACACTTTATGGGAGAAATTATGATTTTCAATGAGGACGAAAAAAAGCCCGGGGAAAAGAAGGACGAGCCTTTCGCCGAGAAATTTTTGAAGACGCGGCAGATTTTGCTTTCGGGCGAAATAAACAAGGAATTGGCGCAGGCTGTGAACAAGCAGCTTTTGTTGCTCGAGGCCGATGGCGAAAAGCCGATTTACATTTTCATCGATTCGCCTGGCGGAGACGTGAGCGCGGGCTTCGCGATTTTCGATTTGATTCGTTTCGTGAACGCGCCGGTCTATTTGATTGGAAACGGGCTCATCGCGAGTGCGGCGGCTTTGATTTTGCTTGCCGTTCCAAAGGAAAGGCGGCTCGCGCTTCCGCACAGTTCGTATTTGATTCACCAGCCGCTTGCCGAAATGCGCGGCGTTGCGACCGACTTGCAGATTCAGGCTGTGGAAATGGGAAAGACGCGCGCGCTTTTGAACAAAATCATTTCCGAACAAACGGGAAAAAGCGTCGAGCAGGTGCAAAAGGACACGGAGCGCGACTATTGGCTTTCTGCCGAAGAAGCGAAGGAATACGGCCTTGTGAGCGCGGTGATTTCCTCGCGAAAGGAATTGCCAAACGATTGAAGTTCATGGAAAAATGTGATATATTGAAATTATGTTTTTTGAACTGAATGACGTTTTGAAAAATGCCATTGTCAACGCGCTCGAAAATCAGGAGAAGAAATTTTTCGTGGACGCGCAAAGCGGCAATTTGGTGGAAAGCGACGGCACGTTCAGTTCCGACGAGGAGCGTTTTTACGAGCTTCCCGAATGGGATTCCGCGAGCGGATTTTCGCTGATGGAAGAATTCGTAAGCGACTTGCATTCGCCGTTTGCGCGAAATGATTTGCAGGCGGTGCTGCGTTCTGGAAAGGGGGTGTTCAGGGGATTCAAGGACGTTTTGAAATCGTATCCGCTGGTGGAACGTCGCTGGCATTTTTTTAAGAATCGGCGACTTTTTGTTTATGTCCAGGAGTGGTACAATTCGCTCCGCGAAGCGTGGGGCTTGGAAAAATTGGATTGCCAAACCGAAGAACTTTCCGATTTGGTCGAGGAAGACTTTGTTTTTCGGGAATACAATTCCGCGCAAGACAGGATTTCGGTTTTGCGGTGCGTTGATTCGTCCGCCGAAGAATTCGAAGAAGAATGGTCGGCCGAATTCGCCGCCGCCGTGAAATTTTTTTGGCGCGAACGATTTGAAAAAAGCGCGAACCAAAGCGGCTTTGTCTGCCGCTCGCTTGACGATGAATTTGTCGGTTGCGCCGTTTTTTCGCCGTGCCCGGAAAATTCGACGAAGGCTGTCTTTTTGGCGGGATTGTTTGTAGAAAAAGAATACAGGGGTTTGGGAATTGCATCTGAGCTTTTTGAAATGGCTCTTTCCTCACTCAAAGAAAAAGGTGTGAGGTGGATTTTTGTGGCGAACACTTTTGTGCCGGATTCAATTCAAGGAATGTTGAGCCGTTCGGGTTTTAAGAAAATCGGCTCTGCATACGCGGCGGATTTGTTCGCAGATTTTTAATTTTTTGGGAGATGTTATGTACAGAAGAAACAATGAAATCAATTATGAGCAGGTGGCGAATTTTTTGAAGGCGTCTGTTCAGCAGGTGAAGACGCAAGAAGACGTGGATGTCTTGAAGCAGTTCAAGAAAGTTTTCAAGAAAAACATTCCGTGGAATTTGCGCGGATATGTTGCGGCGTATCTTTTGAAGGTGGCGACTGGAAACGCGCGCCGTCCGTTTGTTCCGCGCCACGATTTTGAGCGCGACGGATTCCGCCGCAATCGCGATGATTTTTCTCGTTCTCGAAATGACGAGCGCAGGGAATTTTCGCGCGCCGAAAATGGCGAGGGCGAAGAGCGGCGCGTGCCGCATGCCCGAGTGGAAATCGACCCGAGCGTCGCAGCCACGATTTTCATCGGCATTGGACGAAACCGCCGTGTTTTTCCGCGCGACTTGCTCGGCATTTTGATAAACGCCGCGGGCATTGAGCGCGACCGCATCGGCGACATTCGCGTGCTCGCAAATTATTCTTTCGTGCAGCTTTTTGCCGAGGACGCGGACAAGGCAATCGCCGCCCTCAACGGCTACGAATATCGAGGCCGCCCGCTTTCGGTGAGCTATTCTCGCCAGCGCGACGAAGATTCCGCTTCGGAAAATTATTCTTCGGATTCATATTCGCAAGGCGCGGAAATTCCTGGCGAACGCGAGCAGAATTTTTCTGCGGAAAGCGAAGACGAAAAGGCTTATGCCGCCGCCGAAAAAAATGCCACTGGCGAAGCGTTTTCTTCGCCTTTGGTCTAGGAACGGGCGATGGAAATTGCATCGTTACAAACCGGCCCGCTTGACGTGAACACTTACATCGTTCCGCTTGCGGGTCAGGCGATTTTGGTAATAGATCCTGCCGCGTGCGCTTTTTCCGGCGACGAAAAGTCGATCGTAAATTACCTTGACGAGCGCGACTTGGTTCCTGTGGGCGTTCTGCTCACGCACGGACATTTCGACCATGTTTGCGGCGTAAAGGAATTGCGAAAATCTTTCGCGCAAATTCCGATTGCGATTCACAAAGGCGATGCCGAATGTCTCGGCGAGAATTCTGCGCGCGCGCATGAAGAGAATTTGGGCGAATTGGGATTTGACGAAAACGGCTTGCTTGAAGATTTGACGGATTTGCCGAGCGCGGATTTCTTTTTGGAAGAAGGCGACACGCTCGACAAATTTTTCAGCGCGGAATATATCATCGCGGCGTTTACCGGCGACGTTCCTCCGGACGTGGAGGCGGTTTTGAACGAACTTTCGCATTGGAAGGTGCTTCACACGCCGGGGCATTCGCAAGGCTCGATTTGCTTTTACAATTCCAACGACGGAATTCTGATTTCGGGCGACACGATTTTCTATCAATCTTACGGCAGGACGGATTTGCGCGGCGGAAACGAAGATCAGATTCAAAAAAGCCTTGTGCGCATTTTTGAGGAATTGCCGCGCGAGACGCAAGTTTTTCCGGGGCACGGAATTTTTGGATTTGAGCTAAAAGAATGATTTTGGAAAGTATGTCGAGTTTTTTCATAATTTAAAAAACGGGAGCGAACATGAATATTTTTCACGCGCTGATTTTGGGAGTGGTGCAGGGCATCGCAGAATTTTTGCCGATTTCTTCGAGCGGGCATCTTGCCGTTTTGCAGCACATTTTCGGCTTGCAAGAAGTGCCGCCGCTTTTCGACGTGATTTTGCACATTCCGTCGCTTTTGGCGGTGATAATTTTTTTCCGAAAAAAAATCGCGCGGCTTTTTGCGATTTTGTTCAGATGGATTTTGAGAAAGCCCGCTTCGCAGCAGAATGAAAATCCTGCCGAAAAAAATCCGTCGGAAGAAACTGCGTTTGATTTGCTTACGGGCACGGAAGATTTGGGAAGGCGCACGATTTTGGCAGTGATTGCGACTACCGTCGTAACCGGCGCGATCGGAGTTTTTACTTCGAAGGCTCTTCCCGAATTTCCAATCAAGGCGGTTTGCGTGGGATTTCTTTTTACCGCCGCGCTTTTGATTGTTTCGGGAATTTTTTCAAGGCGAAAAATTTCTGCGGAAAAAAATTCCGATGCCAAAAAAAATTCCGCGCAAGGAATCTCGATTTTGCATGCGCTCGTAATAGGAGCGGCGCAAGGCATCGGAACTTTGCCCGGCGTTTCGCGCAGCGGCTCGACAATTTCGGGCGCGCTTTTTTGCGGCGTTCCGGGCGCGCAGGCGGCGGAATATTCTTTCATCGTTTCGATTCCCGCGATTTTTGCGGCGTTCGTGCTTGAGCTTCGCGACGTTTCGAAAATGTCCGCCGTGGGCGCGTTTCCGCTCGCGATTTCCTGCGTGGCGTGTTTCGCCGCCGCTTATGCGAGCCTTTCTTGGCTGATGCGAATAATCAAAAAAGGCCGCCTCGAATGGTTCGCGTGCTATTTGATTCCGCTCGGAATTCTCGGCTTGATTTTCTTCTGAAAAAAAATCGCAGGGCGAAACCTTGCGATTTTCGCTTCCGTAAGGGGCTTCAAAAAAAATTCGACTTTTATTCCATCACGGCGCGGGCGAGTTGGTCGGCGCAAGAAGTGCCTTTGTTGCGGCATTGGTTTCCGCCCACCTTCGCGGCGATGTCGCTTGCCTTCCAGCCGTCAAGGATTTTTGAAATCGCCTTGAGATTGCCGTCGCAGCCGCCAGTGAATTTAATGTTCGTGACGATGCCGTTTTCGTCCTTGTCAAAATCAATTTGAGTAGAACAAGTTCCGCTCGTTTTAAAAGTGTGATGCATTTTCCTCCTTGTCTTTCGAATTCATTATAGCGGGCTAGAAAAAATAATTCAATATTTTTTTGCAGAAAATCAAATTTCGTGATACAATATAATTATGAACAAATCGCTTTTAAAAAATTCCACGGGCGTTGCAGTTCCGCTTGGCGCGCTCTGCACGAAAGAATGTCCTGCCATCGGCGAATTTCCCGCGCTCAAAAAATTTGCGAAAGTTTGCAAAAGCGCGGGGCTTGAAATAATCCAGCTTCTTCCCGTAAACGACACTGGAACGCAATCTTCGCCCTATTCCGGGCTTTCGGCGTTCGCGCTTCATCCGATTTACATTTGCATTTCCGCGCTTCCAGAATTTTCCGCCGTCTACAAAAGCGACAAGAATTTCAAGACGGAATACGATTCGTTTTTGAAATCGCATCCAAAAGTGAGCCGCTACGATTATCAGCGAATTTTGGAAAAGAAGACTTCGCTTTTGATGAAAATTTACGAAGCGAGCGAAATCGCGAAGAACGCCTCGGCGACGCCCGAACTTTCCGCATGGATGAAAAAAAATCCGTGGATAAAATCCTATTGCGTCTATAAAAATTTAAAATGGAAATACATGCAGTCCACGTGGAAATCTTGGAAGGCGGAAGACCAATTGCCGGGCGCGGAAGAAATTTCCAAGCGATGGAATTCAAAGGCGCAAAAAAAAGATCATCTTTTTTACGCTTGGCTTCAACTTCGCGCCCACGAGCAATTTTCCGAGGCGGCCGAAGAAGTCCGAAAATGCGGAATCATTCTCAAAGGCGACATGCCGATTTTGATGAACGAAGATTCATGCGACGCTTGGTCACTGCCGGAATTTTTCGAGCATTCGCTTCGCGCGGGCTCTCCTGCCGACGGCGAAAATCCTTCCGGGCAAAACTGGGGATTTCCCACTTACAATTGGAAGTCTTTGCGCGCCGCGGATTTTTCTTGGTGGAAAGAAAGGCTTAAAAGCGCGTCGCAATATTACGATGCTTATCGGCTCGATCACATTTTGGGATTTTTCCGAATTTGGGCGATTCCCGCGCGTGAATGCACGGCTCTTCTCGGGCACAGCGAGCCTTGCGAGACAATCAGCCGCGATGAACTTATGGAAGCGGGATTTGACGAAAGCCGAATCCGCTGGCTTTGCGAGCCTCACATTCCCACGGGCGACGTGGATTATTTCACATGGAATCACGAAGTTTCAACGAAAATCCTTGAGAAGCTCGCGACGAAATTTCCGAACGAAGAATTGTGGCTTTTCAAGGATTCTCTGAAAGGCGACAAGGATATTTTCGAAGCGAATTTCGAAGGACTTGTTTCCGCCGAAGCAGAGCAAAACATCAAGCAGAAATTGGCGGAAAAATGGCGGAGCCGCGCGCTCGTCAAAATCAAAAAAGACAAATACGCAGCATCTTGGACTTACAAAAATTCCATTCCGTGGCAGACTTTGAACGACGACGAAAAAAGAAAGTTCGATTCTCTTATGGAAAGCAAAAACGCCTCGCAAGAAAAAAAATGGAAAAAGCAGGCCGAAGAAATTTTGGGCGCGCTCACTTCCGCAGTGAAAATGGTTCCGTGCGGCGAAGATTTGGGCGTTTCGCTGAAATGCGTCGAAGAAGTCATGGGCGCGGAAAAAATCCTGCGGCTTTTCGTGGTGCGCTGGGCGCGTGAATGGAGCAAGGGCGGATCGCCTTTCGTGCCGTTCGCGCAATATCCCGAACTAAGCGTCGCGACTACGAGCGTCCACGATTCGAGCACGATTCATGAATGGTGGAATTCGGAAAAAGAAAGCGCGGCGGCGTTCTTCCGCGCGAACGAAAAGATTTTCGCCGAAAACGAAATTCACGAAAACGATTTCGCGGAATTTTCGCCGAAAGTCGCGCGCGCGATTTTGGAGGCGGCGGCTTGTGCGAAAAGCGTTTGGTGCATTCATCCGCTTCAGGATTTTTTGTATTTGCAAAAAAATTATTGGCTTGAAAATCCGAAGAACGAGCGAATCAACATTCCCGGCGAAGTGAGCGAATTCAACTGGACGTACAGAATGCCGTGCGATTTGGAAGATTTGGCGAAGGACAAGGATTTGCTTTCGCAAATAAAATCAATTGCAAAAAGGCACGCGGTGTGCTAAAATAAAATTTCAGGAGTGTAAAAAATAATGCCAATTTCATACAATGAATTTCACATTTCAAAAGCCGTTCGCGACAAATGCAATTTTTCGCAATCGCTTTACAGTTCGACTGGAAACGTCATCATAACGAGCTTGCAAGGCGTCCGCATTTTCACCGAAAGGCTCAACAAATATTTTGATTCGCTTGGAATGAGCGAAAAGCGCGTTTCTGCCGGGCAGATAAACGCGATGGGCTTGATTGACGAAATCCTGCATTACGTTTCGATGCTCTATCGGCGCGACGGAATAAAGTCTTCTTTCGAAGGCGCGCTTTCCGCGCTTGACGAAAAATTCGGGCGCGAAAAAATCGACGAAATGCTCAAAAATTTTTGCGAGGAATTTCCGCCCACGGCGGTTTATCGCGGCGAAGTCGGCGTGGAAGAATATCTTTCGCTTTCCGCGATAGATTCCGGAACGGGATTCGAGCGCACGAATCGCGAGGCGGCGTTCGAAGAATTGATGATGCTTCATCTTGCGAACGAAAATCCCGCGTTCAAGCCGTTTTCGATTTTGTTCAACGATTTGCATTTGCGGAAAAATCCGATTTACATGGAAGCGTGGGAGGAAACCGAAAAATATTTCAAGACGCAAAAAAAATTCGGGCCGTTCAACAACGATTTCATCACGTTCCTTCGCGAGCCGATGAATTTCAGCCCGAAAAGTTTGCGCGGGCAGCTTCAATACATTTTGAAACATTGGATGGCTTTGATCGGCGAATGGCTCAAAAAACGGCTGCTTGCGAGTTTGGACACTTTGAGCGAAGAAGAAAAGGCTGCGTGGCATCCGACAACCGGCGGCGAAGTGAACATGGAGCCGTACAATTATGACAATTTGATGAACGAATACGAGCGTTTTTCGCCCGACCGCGACTGGATGCCGAAAGTCGTTCTCATGGCAAAAACGATTTTGGTTTGGCTCGACCAGCTCACGAAAAAATACGGATATCCGATCACACGCCTCGATCAAATTCCTGATGCGGAACTGGACGCTTTGCGCGACGAAGGATTTACGGGACTTTGGCTCATAGGGCTTTGGGAACGCTCTAACGCTTCGAAAAGAATCAAACAGATTTGCGGAAATCCCGAAGCCGCGTCCAGCGCGTACAGCCTGATGGACTACACAATCGCCGGCAATTTGGGCGGATGGGAAGCCGTGGACAATTTGCGGCGCAGGCTTTGGGTGCGCGGCATTCGGCTTGCGAGCGACATGGTTCCAAACCACACGGCGATGGATTCGCGCTGGATCGTCGAACGCCCCGACCTTTTTGTCCAGCGGCGCGACAATCCTTTCCCGCAATATTCTTACAACGGCGAAAATCTTTCCTACGACGGGCGAGTCGGAGTTTACCTTGAAGATCACTACTATTCGAAATCGGATTGCGCAGTAGTTTTCAAGCGCGTTGACAACGCCACGGGCGACACCCGGTATATTTACCATGGAAACGACGGCACTGGAATGCCTTGGAACGACACCGCCCAAATCGATTTTCTCAATCCCGAGGCTCGCGAAGCCGTTATGCAGGAAATCTTGCATGTCGCGCGCAATTTTCCGATCATTCGTTTTGACGCTGCGATGGTTCTCGCAAAAAAGCACATTCGCAGGCTTTGGTATCCGGAGCCAGGACATGGAGGTGACATTGCCACGCGCAGCGAATCCGCCATTTCTTCCGCGGATTTTGAGGCGGCGATTCCGAATGAATTTTGGCGCGAAGTGGTTGACCGCGTGGCGCAGGAAGTGCCCGACACGCTTTTGCTCGCAGAAGCTTTTTGGATGATGGAAGGATATTTCGTGCGAACGCTCGGAATGCATCGCGTGTACAATTCGGCATTTATGAACATGCTCAAAAAAGAGGAAAATCAAAAGTACCGCGACACAGTAAAGAACACGATAAAATTCGATCCTGAAATTCTCAAACGCTACGTGAATTTCATGAACAATCCCGACGAGGAAACTGCGGTGGCGCAATTCGGCAAGGGCGACAAATATTTCGGCGTTTGCACTTTGATGGTGACGATGCCGGGCTTGCCGATGTTCGGGCACGGACAACTCGAAGGCTTCGAAGAAAAATACGGAATGGAATACACTCGCGCGTACCGCGACGAAAAGCCCGACGAAGATTTGATGAATCGCCATCGCCACGACATTTTCCCGCTCATGCACAAACGCTATTTGTTTGCGCAAGTGGAAGACTTTTTGTTCTACGATGTTTGGGACAATGGCCGCGTGAACGAAAACGTTTTCGCATATTCAAATCGCTCAGGAGACGAATACGCAGTTGTCTTCTATAACAATAAATACGAACGCGCTAGCGGCTGGATAAAGCAATCGTGTGAATACGCCGTGAAATTCGGCGAGGACAAGGCGATGAAATCCCGCTCGATTTCCGAAGGCTTGGGGCTCACCGCCGAAGACGACAAATTCCTCATTTTCCGCGAGCATCGTTCGGGACTTTGGTTCGTGCGAAAATGCGCGGACATCTGCCAAAGCGGAATGTTCATTTCGCTGAACGGATTCGAATGCCAAATCATGCTAGACATTCATCAAGTGAGCGACACGCTCGACAAAAAATGGAGCACGCTCTGCTCCGTTTTGAACGGACGCGGTTGCTACGATCTTGAAGTGGAATGGGAAGAATATCGCTATCACAAACTTTACATCGCGCTTGAAAAATTCGCTGGCGGAGATTTCTTTGCCAAAGCGAACGCCGTTTTTGCAAAGCCGAGCGCGGACGCCGCGAAAAAATTCCTCGACGGCGTGAAAAAATCAGGAATCGAATTCTACAAGACCGCCGCGATTTTTGCCGAAGAGGATGCGAAAATTTTTGGAATGAAACTTGGAAAGAAAACCGCCGAAAAGCAGTTCGCGGGATTCGAAAAATCTTTCAAGGAAATTCTGAAAATGATTTCCGCGAAAAAATCCGCGTCGTCGAAATCCGCAAAAACTTTGGACAAGGCGAAAAGCAAGGTCGAATTCATTCTCGCCGGAAAAATGCAAAAGTTCACGGAAAACGAAATTCTTGTCGCAAGCGCGATTGCGCTCAGCTTGAACGAAAAATCGTTTTCCACGCGATGGTCGCTCGACAGAAAATTCTGCGAATACATGCGAAGTGCAGGCTTGGAAATTCCCGAAGCGCGCGATATTTTGTACAGGGCGTTTTTGCTCACAAAACTTGCCCTGCCGAAACTTGACGCGAAGAATCAAAAGAAAGCCGCGCTTGCTTTTGCCAATTTTGTTTGCGAATCAAGCGACGCGCCCGCGCTCAGCCGCGCGAACGAATTCGACAACGTTGTTTGGTTCAACAAAGAAGAATTGGCGCGGACGCTTTTCTTGGCGGCGCAAAACGAATTTGTCGAAGGCGCGAATGGCGAAAAAGAAATTCTTTCTTTGTACAAGACGCTTTTTGATGCGCAGGAAAAAGCCGAATACAAATGCTTGAATTTCATCGAAGCGTTCGCAGAAAAGAAAAAATCTGTGGCGAAAAAAGCGAATGCAAAGTCCGTCGCGAAAGCAACTTCCGCGGCAAAAAAGGCGGCGACAAAATCTCCTGCAAAGACATCTTCTGCGGCAGAAAAAAAGGCTGGCGAAAAATCGCCCGCAAAAAAATCCGCCACTAAAACGAAAGCCGAAGTGAAAAAAGTCGCGCCCAAAAAAGCAGCCGCCGCCAAAGCGACCGCGAAGAAAGCCAGCGAAAAAACATCGACTGCAAAAAAGGCGAGCGCGAAAGCGGCTTCGAAAAAAGATGCGACTACAAAGACTGCCGCGAAAAAGGCGGGCGAAAAAAACGCAACTGGAAAGACCGCTGCAAAAAAGCCGAGCGCAAAGACGGCGACGAAAACTTCCGCCAGCGCTACGAAAAAAGCCGAAACGGATAAAAAGGTTGTGGCGAAAAAGTCTGTTGCGGAGAAAAAGCCCGCTTCTTCAAAAACCGCCGCTTCCGTAAAAAAAACCACAGTAGCAGAAAAGACTAGCGCAAAAGTCGCTTCCGAAAAATCTGCGGTGGTGAAAAAAGCCGCGTCAAAAACTGCCACAAAGTCTGTGGAGAAAAAGGCTTCCTCGAAAGCCTCCGCTAGCGCGACGAAAAAGACTGCTGAAAAGAAAGCGACAACAAAAGGCGCGACGGAAAAGAAGGCTGGCACAAAGTCTGTGACGAAAAATACCGCTTCAGTTAAGAAAGTGGCGGCAGACAAAAAGGCTTCTTCGGCAAAAAAAAGTGTTGCTAGTAATTCCACGACAAAGAAGGCTAAAAAGGAAAAGTAATTTTATACAAAAATAAACTCGCAATAAACTTTTCTACGCGGCATCCTTTGCCAAAAAACAGCGACTGATACAGCCGCTGTTTTTTTATGCGTTTGCACTCACTTCGTCTAAAATTTTTATCAATTCTTCACGCGTCTTTATTGGGCTTCGATTCAATTTAAACGGCTTTTTTGCGTCCAGAATATTTTGCGGAATTGCAACGGTTTCGCCCAAAGTGTGTTGGGCAAATTCGGCCGAATATGCAGGATGGTCGCGCTGAATCAAAACCACCGCATCGCCCGAACCGTTTTCCATATTGCCAGTTTTCTTTGCGGCGGCGAAAGCACGCGCAGTGGCTCTGTCCGTAACAAGCGAATATTTTTTGTACAATTCTTTTGCGGCATTTTCGGCTTCCGCATCGGAAATTTTTGCAGGATAAATGAAACTTTTTATCATCGCCGAATATCCTGTGAAAAAATCTTCGAGGCGTTCGAGATTGCTCGGCACGCTTGGATCAATTGGATTGCGTTTTTCTTTTGGCACAAGCGAATCTGAAATCACTGGATAGCCTTGAATGTCAACATTGAGCGCACCGCTTGCAGGAACGGTAAGTCCGCTCATCGGAAGCGAAAGTCGCCAGCTGTAAAGTCCTGCCACCAAGTTGCTGTAATTCCCTGGGGCGAGCGCGTAACAGATGTCGCCCGAAACTTTTTTCTTGAGACGCGAAAAGGCGTAGGTATAAAAAAACGAATGTGGCAAAAGCCGCCCGATGTTCGCCGTGGTGGAAATTGTAAGCGTGTATTTTTCCACGAGCGAACGTTCGGAAAGAATTTCGCGCACGAGTTTTCGGCATAATTCTTCATCGCCGTCCGCTTCCACTGGAAAAATATTTCCGCCATTCCAAATGAAATCCTTTTCGCGAAGTCCGCGAAGCTGCCCTTTCGGATAAACCAAAACCGATTTTATGTTTTTCTTTTCGCGCATGACATGGCTTAAAATTGCGCCGTGTTTTCCCGTGGTGATGTCCAGCAAAATCGGCTTTCTGTCCTGCAAAATCGAAATCGTTTCAAGGCAAGAAACCAAGTATGAAATCCCGAAATCGCGGTGACAGCCGGTGGGACCGTTGAAGAGTTCCATCGTAAAAAGATTTTCATCGAGTTGCTTTACTTTCGGTTCGAACGGAAAAGCATGTGTTACAATCGTTTCGCAAATTATCGGAGAAAATTCATCGTTTATGCATGCGCTTGTGAGTGCGCCCGCAATCGAAGAAAATGGCGTTTGCTCGTCCATGTATAAAATCCAGCGGCGCAAGTTGGCGTTGCCTTCGGGAACATAAAGTCCGCCGTCGCTCGGCAGCGCGTCCAAAATCGCATTCAAAAAGCTGCTGTCCAAATTTTTGTCTCTTGTACTCGTAAATCGCATTAGTCTATTATAGCACAGTACGAAAATTTGTTGAATAGGTTTTCTATTAAAATTGGGATGATTGTATTTGGAGAAAAGATGAAAAAATGAATTTGGATTTTAAAAACTTAGTGAAATCAAATTTTTTTCCCCTAAACCGCTTGACAAAAAAATACATATCTTGTAATATTTGAATATATGAACATTTGTTCATATATTCAAATATTTGTTTTTACGGAGGAGTCATGCCAAAGAAAAATGCGCTTTCGGACGAAAACATTTTGATTGAGCTTTCGGAATTGTTCAAAGTTTTCGGCGATTCGACGCGCGTGAAAATTTTGTTCCTGCTTTTTCAAAAAGGCGAATGTTCGGTGAAAATTATTTCCGAAGAATTGCGCGTCTCGCAGTCGGCCACGAGCCACCAGCTGCGGATTTTGAAAAATGCCAGGCTTGTGAAAAATGTGCGCGAAGGTCAGTCGCTCATTTATTCGCTTGCGGATTCTCACGTCGTTTCGATTTTAAATCAAGGAATCGAGCACGTCGGAGAAATGAAATCTAAAAAGAATTAGTTTATCTTAAGGAGAAAAGATGGAACACGAACACAATCACGAACACGAGCAAACGTGCGGAATCGAAGGATGCGCACATTGCCACGATGAAGAAAATGAAATCACTTTGAAGCAAATCATCGCCGCCGCTGTGCTTTTTGTCATTGCGGTGGTGGCGGAGCATCTGCCGATTTTTCAGGAAGAAAGCGCGCTTCTTTCTTCCAATCAGATTTTGCGCCAAACGGTTTTCATTGCGAAATTGGTTTTGCTTTGCGCCGCGTATTTGATTTGCGGAAAAAATGTTTTGATTGGCGCGGTGAAAAACATTCTGCGCGGAAAAATTTTTGACGAGCAATTTTTGATGAGCGTAGCTTCGATTGGCGCGATAATTCTCGGCGAATATCCTGAAGCCGTGGCGGTAATGTTGCTTTATCAAATCGGCGAATATTTTCAGGACAGCGCGGTTGACAAGTCGCGCGATTCCATCAAAAGTCTTGTCGAGCTTCGGCCGGACAAAGCCTTCGTTTTGCGCGATGTAAATTTCGTCGAACTTCGCCCGGAAGAAGTTGTGGTCGGCGACATAATTCAAGTGAAGCCCGGCGAGAGAATTCCTTTGGACGGAATTGTTGTGGAAGGAAATTCTTTTGTGGACACAAGCGCGCTCACAGGCGAATCCGTTCCGAAAGAAATTTTCGCGGGCAAAGAAGTGATGGGCGGATTCATCAACACGAACGGCTTGATAAAAGTCAAGGTTTCAAAATTGGCGTCCGAATCTTCCGCCGCGCGAATTATCGAAATGGTCGAAAACGCGAGCGCGAAAAAAGCCCACGCCGAAAAATTCATAACGCGCTTTGCGAAAGTCTATACGCCGCTCGTTTGTTTGGGCGCGGTGCTCGTCGCGATCGTTCCGCCGATTTTTGCGAACGCCGAATGGACTCCGTGGATTTCTCGCGCGTTGATGTTCCTTGTGGTGTCTTGTCCGTGCGCACTTGTGATTTCAGTTCCGTTGAGCTTTTTTGGTGGAATCGGAAGCGCGTCGAAGCGAGGCATTTTGATAAAGGGAAGCAATTATATCGAATCGCTCGCCTCGGCAAAAACTGCCGTGTTCGACAAAACGGGCACGCTCACTCAAGGCGTTTTCGTGGTGAACGAAATTCATCCTTCGCACAAATCGCAAATTTCGGAAGAAGAACTTTTGGCAATCGCGACGCACGCCGAAAAATTTTCCGACCATCCGATTTCCAAGTCGCTCAAAAATGCGCACCATTGCGAACGATGTGATTCTGTCGTGCTCGGAAATATTCACGAAATTGCGGGCGAAGGAATTTCCGTTGAACTTGACGGAAAGAAAATCTTGGCAGGAAATTTGAAATTGATGCAAAACCAAAATGTCGAGCAAATTTCTTCATGCGAAAAAGACGACTTCGGCACAATCGTTCACATTGCGATTGACGGAATTTACGCCGGGCACATCGTGATTTCCGACAAGCCGAAAGACGAAAGCAAGGACGCAATTTCCGCGCTGAAAAAACTCGGCGTGAAGAAAACCGTGATGCTCACGGGCGACGGCCGCGACAATGCGGAAGCCACGGCGAAACTTCTGGGCATCGACGAATTCCATGCGGAACTTTTGCCCGAAGACAAAGTGGGAATCGTGGAAGAACTTTTGCGAAAACAAAAAGGTGAGAAATTGCTTTTTGCGGGCGACGGAATAAACGACGCGCCGGTTCTCGCAAGGGCGGATGTCGGAGTGGCGATGGGCGCGCTTGGAAGCGATGCCGCGATCGAAGCCGCCGACGTGGTCATAATGAACGACAATCCGCTTCAAATTGCGAACGGAATAAAAATCGCGCGGAAGACTATGGGCATCGTGAAACAGAACATCACGCTTTCGCTCGCCGTAAAATTCGCGGTAATGATTCTCGCGATTTTTGGAATTGCGAATATGTGGCTCGCGGTTTTCGGCGATGTCGGAGTGACGTTGCTCGCCGTGCTGAACTCGCTGCGCGTCGCGCCGAAAGGAAAAGAAAATTAAATGCTGATTTGAATTCCATTTTCGTAATTTCAAAAAATGGTGAAACGAACTTGAATTAAAATGCGAGTTTTGCACGAAGCAAGGCTCGCATTTTTTTGCGCAATCATTTGCAATGCCACAAAACTTTTGCGAGCACGTTTCCGAATGGTTCGGGTTTCGAAAAGTCCGGAAGCCATGAAGTGTCGCAATTTAATTCTTGGTAAAATAAATTTTCAAAATCGTATGCCGCGATCAAGTCGCGCAAGTCGCCGTCCTCCGTTTCCGAAACGAGGCGATTTTCGAATGCGGCGAGCGCGGATTTTCGCCTGAGCGATTCTTTCGATTTTTCTTTGAACGAAACGGGCGTGTATTGCGACATCAGCGAAATCATCGCTTTGCCATTGGCGTTTTCCTTGAGCCATGCGAGCGTGTTCGCGGTGTCTTCGAATCTGCCCGGCAAAAAAAGGTGGCGCACGATTACGCCGCGAAGAATTTTTTCTTTTTCGCCGCGTCCTTCTTTGGAAACAATTTTCGTCTTGAGCGGAAAATTTTTTATCATCCACGAAATCGATTTTTTTGCGACTTCGGGATAGTCTTGCGCCAAAAAAACTTTTTTCGAAAAATCTTTGTCGAGCGTTTTGAAATCTGGAAGCCAAATGTCAACACAATCTTTTAACGCTTCGAGCGATTCGACATTTTCGTATGCGGACGAATTCCAACAAAAGGGCAGGGCGCAGCCAGCGGATTTTGCCTCCCGAATGAATTGCGCCAAAATCGGAATGTGATGGCTTCCCGTGATGAGATTTATGTTTTCCGCGCCGGCTTCTTGCAAGTCGAGGCAGATTTTTGCGAAATCGTTTTTTGAAATCGCGTCGCCGAAACCTTGCTGCGAAATCTGATAGTTTTGGCAGAACGCGCATCTCAAAGTGCAGCCCGTAAAAAAAATCGCGCCGCTTCCGCCAAAAACTGTGAGAGGCGGCTCTTCGCCGAAATGCAGGCACGACACGGCCGCGCGAAGTTCAAGATTTTCGCCGCAAAATCCACGAACGCCCGCCGCGCGGTTCGCGCCGCAACGCCTCGGGCATTGGATGCAGTTTTCGTAAAATGCGGAAATGTTTTTCACGAATGACTCCGATTCCGCGCACGGCCTAATTTTGCAACCGTTCCAGTTCGGCGATGCGCGCTTCCAATTCTGCGATTTTCTCGCGCCCTTTTTCTAGCTGTGCCTGTGCAATTGCTCGACCTTCCTCATAGCCTTCCGCGCGACCTTCTTCGTAACCTTCTTTCCGTCCGCGCTCTCGCAATTCACGCGCGTGCACGAACT
>CAMWIU010000044.1 GCA_947174385.1 uncultured Treponema sp. | reverse complement strand
GCCCCAAGCGGTGCTGGGGAAAGTGGGTGGTTTGGAGGGAGACAACCCCCGCTTCCGAGTAGAGGGGTTGTCTCCCTCCAAGAAGTCTAAAATTTTTGTAATTTTTTGCTTGCAAAAATTCGGCTTATGGTTTAAAATGTAAATTAAAGAGAAAATAAAAAGTTATTTTCAAAACGGAGTTTAAAAAATGCAAAAAAAGATATTTGTTGACGGAATGTTTGAGGATGACACGGCGCAAAAAGTCGCGGCGGCGGTAAAAGCCGTCGCGGGCGTTACGAACTGCGAGGCAAATCCAATGAAAGCGCAAGTTCTCGTGGACTTTGACGGCGCGGACGAAGGCGCGATTGACGCGGCGATAGCGTCCGCAGGCGTGACCGTTCTCGGCTAGGACAATTTCGTCGCATCGCAAAGACAAAAAATCCATAAAATTTTCATTTTAAAATTTAAAGGAGCAGAATATGGGAAAGACCATAGCGCAAAAAATTTTCGAAAGCCATCTTTTGGAAAAGCCTTTCAAGGACACATACATTCTCAAATTGGACAGGGTTTTCTGCCATGAAATCACCACGCCGATCGCCATAAACGACTTGGTGGAACGCGGAATGGACAGGGTTTTCGACTGCGAGAAAATCAAGGCGGTGATCGACCACGTCACGCCCGCGAAGGACAGCAAGACCGCCGAACAGGAAAAAATCCTGCGCGACTGGGCGCGGCGCAACGAAATCAAGGACTTCTTCGACATCGGCGCGAACGGAGTGTGCCACGCGATTTTCCCTGAAAAAGGCTTCGTGCGCCCGGGCTTCACGGTCATCATGGGCGACAGCCACACTTGCACGCACGGAGCGTTCGGAGCGTTCGCGGCGGGCGTGGGCACGACGGACTTGGAAGTGGGAATCCTCAAGGGCGTGTGCTCGTTCAAAGAACCCAAGTCGATAAAATTCATCTTGAACGGAAAATTGCGCGAAGGCGTTTTCGCGAAAGACGTTATTCTCTACCTTATTTCGAAAATCGGCGTGAACGGCGCGACAAACTGCGTCGTGGAATTCACAGGCCCTGTCGTTGACAATTTCAGCATGGAAGAGCGGATGACGATTTGCAACATGGCGGTGGAAGCCGGCGCGACAAGCGGAATCTGCTTTCCCGACATGACCACGGTGGAATACCTTTGGCCTTTCATCGAAGGCGAATTCTCTTCAAAGGAAGACGCGCTCGCAGAATATTCCAAGTGGAAGAGCGACGCGGACGCGCAGTACGAAAAGACGCTCACGCTCGACCTTTCGGATCTCGAGCCGCTCGCCACCGTGGGCTACAAGCCCGACCAAGTGAAAAAAGTTTCCGAGCTTCAAGGCATGAAAGTCGATCAAATCTACATCGGCTCTTGCACGAACGGAAGGATTTCCGACCTGCGGATCGCGGCGGATATTCTCAAGGGAAAGCACATCGCGCAAAACGTCCGCGCCATAGTAAGCCCCGCCACGCCGAAAATCTACAAGCAGGCTTTGGACGAAGGCCTCATTTCGATTTTCATGGACGCGGGATTCTGCGTCACGAATCCGACTTGCGGCGCGTGTCTCGGAATGTCGAACGGAGTGCTCGCCTCGGGCGAAGTGTGCGCGTCCACCACGAACCGTAATTTCAACGGGCGCATGGGAAAAGGCGGAATGGTGCACTTGATGAGTCCTGCCACGGCCGCGGCGACTGCGATCGCGGGGACAATCACGAATTCCGAGTTGTTCAAAAAATAAATTCTTTAATTTTCAGCAATGAAGAAAGTGTCAACTTTCAAATTGCTGAAAACGCGATTTTGTAGCGAAGCGAAAAATCGCAGTACAATAAGCGAGTTTTGAAGAAACTCGGCATTAAAATCAGCAACGCTTAATTAGTTGCTGATTTTAATTATTATAAAAATGCGAGGCAAGATTCCGCACGAATGGCGCGGCTTCTTTGCCTAAAAGTTTGCGTTGCAAACAATTTTCAAAAATCATAATTAACTTTTTTTACGGAGAAGAAAAAATGAAACAGTTCGGTGGTCCGGTTCTTTTTTTGGACAGGTCTGACATCAATACGGATGAAATCATCCCGGCGAAATATTTGACGGAAAACACGAAGCAGGCTCTCAAGCCCTACTTGCTTGAGGACTTGAAGCTCGACGGATTCGACTCGAAGACCGACGTTGCCGGGAAAAAAGTCATAATCACGCGCGAGAATTTCGGATGCGGCTCAAGCCGCGAGCACGCCCCGTGGGCGCTCGAAGTGAACGGAATCTACGTCGTGGTCGCGCCGAATTTCGCGCGCATTTTCCGGCAGAACATGTTCAACTGCGGAATGCTCGCCGTGGAAATGGACAAAAAATCGATCGAAGACATGTTCCACACGTTCGCCGACAAGGACACCGAATGCAAGATCGTCATCAACGACGACGACACGGCGAAAGTCAAGCTAATCGCCGGCTCGCTTTCGAAAAGCTACCCTTTCAAACTGGACGGCTTCGAAAAAGCCCTCGTGGAAAAGGAAGGCTGGATAGGCTACGCCGACAGCAAGTTCTAGGAAACTTTCAGGCGCGGAAAGCATTTATTTTGGAGGGATACAACCCCTCTACTCGGAAGCGGGGGTTTTCTCCCTCCAAGCCACCCTCTTTCCCCAGCACCGCTTGGGGCTACCGCCCCAAGACCCCGCTGCGCACTTGAATTTATCCTCTTATTCCGCTACCCTATTAAAACATGAAAAACAAAAAAATTTTAACAATCTCCGCGCTGTGCGCGGCGTTCGCATTTGTCGGTTGTCGAGGCAAAAAAGACGTGTACGCGCCGGACAAAATCATCTATGCGGTTGGAACCAATGCGGATACAGTGGAACGATTGCTCGCGGAATTGCGCGAGGACAACACGAAAACAGACGAGACATCTAGAAAAAACGCGGCACTCATAACGGCGGTGAAAAAGAACGACACGGCGGAATTGAAGCGGCTCATCAAAGCGGGCGCGGACGTGAACGCGAAGGACAAAAACGACTGGACGGCTCTTATGTGCACACTGCAATCCAACCAAATAAGTGCCGCCCGACTGCTCATTGCGGCCGGCGCGGACATAAACAAGGCGAACTATGTCGGCTCGACGGCGCTTATCGATGTTTCGTCACGCGGCACTTTGGACATAGCGAAAATGCTCATCGAAGCGGGCGCAGACGTAAATGCGGCAGGCGACAGAGGACAGACCGCGCTTATCATGGCGGCATTTGGCAATCGCGCGGACATTACCAAGGTGCTTTTGGAAGCCGGCGCGAACGTAAACGCCGCAAGAAAGGACGGCAATACCGCACTCATGTATGCGGCAGAACGGGATGCGGAAGATGTCGCCGAACTACTCATTGCCGCCGGTGCGGACGTAAGCAAAAAGAACGAAGATGGCAAAACCGCGCTTATGCTTGCAAAAGAACACGACGCGCAAGACGTGATCGCGCTGCTCAGAGCCGCCGGCGCGAAAGAATAACTTGGAGGAAAACATTAACATGAAAAAGAAAACCATCATCGCCATTTCCGCGCTCGCGCTGTGCGCGCTTTCAGTGTCGTGCAAGAAAGCGGACAAGACATCCGCGCCTATTGAGACGGCGGAAAACAATGATGCCGCCAATCAACTCATAGAAGACGATGCGGACGTGGACGCGCAGGATGATGATGGCATGA
Organism: uncultured Treponema sp.; assembly: GCA_947174385.1. Taxonomy (GTDB): domain Bacteria; phylum Spirochaetota; class Spirochaetia; order Treponematales; family Treponemataceae; genus Treponema_D. The sequence goes on along the minus strand of CAMWIU010000044.1, from coordinate 13,967 downwards.
CCGCGCTCATGTTCGCGGCAGAGAAGAATGACGTTGACGAAGCGAGACGGCTCATAGAGTCCGGCGAAGACGTGAACGCACAGGATAAAAGAAGCAAGACTGCGCTCATACATGCGGCAGAGAAAAACGCGATGGACACGGCGCGGCTGCTCATAACGGCGAAGGCGGATTTGAACATAAAGGACAAGGACGGCAGAACCGCTCTCATGCATACGATGCTACATCGCTTCGACGAGACGGATATGGCAGAACTGCTCATCAAATCGGGCGCGGACGTAAACGCAAGTAGCAACGACGGCGCGACCGCACTCATGTATGCGACAGAGCAGAACAACATGTATATCGTGAAAATGCTTATCGAAGCAGGCGCGGATGTGAACGCAAAAGGCGAGTACAGGACAGCGTTAAGAGACGCGGCGAGAATAAATGCGACGGACATAGCAAAGATACTCATAGAATCCGGTGCGGACGTGAACGCAAAGGACGATGATGGCGGCGGTACGGCGTTGATGGCTGCGGCGTGGCACGACACGCTGGACGTGGCAGAATTGCTCATAGCGCACGGCGCGGACGTGAACGCAGAGGACGATGATGGCGTTACGGCGTTGATGCTTGCGAGGAGTCGCAACGCGCTGGACGTGGCAGAATTGCTCATAGCGCACGGCGCGGACGTAAACGCGAAGAATGCTTGGTCTATGACCGCGCTGATGTATACAGTGTGGAACAACAATGCACCAAATATTGCAAGTCTGCTCATAGAAGCAGGCGCGGATGTAAACGCACAGGACAATCAAGGCAAGACCGCGCTCATGCTTGCGAAAGAATCCCATTCGACAGACGTGATAGAACTGCTCAAATCCGCCGGAGCGAAAGAATAACTTGGAGGAAAACATGACCATGAAAAGAAAAACAATCATCGCACTTTTCGCGCTTGCGCTCTGCGCAGCGTTCGCATTCGTCGGATGTTTTGGCAAGAACAATGCGGGAAGTACCGAAAAAAGCGGCGCGGATGCACCCGAAGATGCGCTCATTGAAGCCGTGCAGAAGAATGACATTACCGAAGTGCGGCGACTCATCGAAGCAGGCGCAGATGTGGACGCAAAGAACATTGTGGGAAAGACACCACTCATGTTTGCGACAAAAAACAATGCACTGGACATAGCGCAATTACTTATCACAGCAGGCGCAGATGTAAACACACCGGCCCCGAACGGCGAGACCGCGCTCATAATGGCTGTAGAAGAAAATGCGCCGGACGTTGCCAAACTGCTCATTAAGGCAGACGCGGACTTGGATGCAAAGGGGTATTCGAAGCAGACGGCACTAATGGTAGCGACGCAAAGGAAATCCGAGGAATTTGCAAAGATGCTCATCGAAGCCGGAGCAGACTTGAACGCAAAGGCCGAGCACGGCAGAACCGCTCTCATGGATGCGATACGAAGGGAATCCGAGGAATTTGTAACGCTGCTCATCAATGCGGGCGCAGACTTGAACGCACAGGACGATGAGTGCAAAACCGCGCTGATGCTCGCCGTGCAATGGAATTACGAGAAATTTGCAAAGATGCTCATCGAAGCCGGCGCGGACATTGACGCAAAAGGCTATCACAAAGAAACGGCACTGATGGATGCAGCAAGGAGCAACGCGGCAGACGCTGCAAAAACGCTCATCGAAGCCGGTGCAGACGTAAACGCAAGAAGTTATAACAGATGGACTGCGCTCATGAATGCAGCACGGAAAAATGCGGCAGACGTGGCGAAGTTGCTCATAGAGAAAGGCGCGTACATTGACGCAGAGAACATGTACGGCGAGACCGCTCTCATGATAGCAAAAGAATACGACGCGGCAGACGTGGCGAGACTGCTCATCGAAGCTGGCGCGGAGGTGAACACAAAAAACATTGAAGGCAAGACAGCAAGCGCATATGTGGAATCAAAATCGGACGCGCTTTTTTTAGCCGCGGAAAACAATGATGTCGAAGAAACTCGGCGGCTCATAGAAGAAGATGTGGACGTAAATGCGATTGACGACAAAGGCAAAACCGCACTGATGTTCGCGACGGAAAAAAATTCGGTTGACATGGCTAAGATTCTGATTGCGGCGGGAGCAAACATCAACGCAAAGGAGAACGAGTACGGTGAAACTGCGCTGATGTACGCGGCGGCGGAAAACGCGCTGGAAACGGCAAGGATTCTGATTGCGGCAGGTGCGGACGTAAATGCGACGGGCGACGCGGGGATGACAGCACTGGGATTAGCGGTGGCGCACAATGCGGTGGAAATGACGCAGATGCTTCTGGCGGCAGGCGCAGACATGGACGAAGTGTCCATTTTCGGTACTATGCTGATGAACGCGGCAATACATAACGCGCCGGACGTGGCGAAACTTCTCATAGAAGCAGGTGCGAACATAAACGCAAAGAATTATGGAGGCAAGACCGCGCTCATGCTTGCGGAAGAAAATGACGCGGCAGACGTGATAGAACTGCTCAAGGCCGCAGGCGCGAAAGAGTAAGCCGGAGCGCACATTAAAGAAAACCGCGTGAAATTCTTTCTCGCAAACTTGCGAGAAAGCGTCAACTGGCAGAAATTGTCGCAACGCAATGCGTTGCTTCCGAGTTTTCTTCGAAAACTCGCAAATATTTGGTGCGACAAAGCTATAGAACGAACGGATATTTGTTCCCAGCAATTGACGGGAACATAAAAACCGCCGGAAATTCGTTCCCGTCAACCGCTGTGGACACATCAACCGCAGGAAATTCCTTCCCGTCAACTGACGTGGACACATCAACTGCCTGAAATTCATTGCCAGCAACTGACGGGAACGCAAAAACCGCATGAAATTCCTTCCCGTCAACCGCTGTGGACACATCAACTGCATGAAATTCCTTCACAGCAATCGCTGGCAACGAATTTGCTACAACAAATTCCTTCACGACGCTCGACAAGTACAAATTTGGCGCAACAAATTTCTTGCCAGCATTCAACAAATACGAATTTTGTGCGCAAGATTCATTCTCGCCAAACTGCGGCTACAAATTTGGTACGCAAAATTCGTCCATGCGGCCACGCTTTGACAATCAGCCGCCGCATGAGCTATAATATCACAGAGAGAACGGCATCAAGGAGCAATATATGACCATGAAGAAAGCATTTATCGCCATTTCCGCGCTCGCGATGTGCGCGCTTGCAGTGCTGACGGCGAGTTTAAGTGCGTATCAGAAAAAAGCGTATGCGGATGAAGACCCGATCGTGCTCGCGAAAAAGAACAATGCGGTAGACGTAGTGCCGTTGCTCAAAGCCGTCGGCGCATCGGAAGAAGCATACGATGAAAGCGCGCTCTTTAAGGCGGCAGCGGAAAACGACGTTGCGCAAGTGCAACGCCTCATCGAATCCGGCGCGAACGTGAACGAGGCAAATTATAAGGACGCTGCCGGCGAGACCGTGCTCATGTATGCGGCGCAAAATGATGCGGTAGACGTGTGGAAAGTTCTCATTGAAGCGGGCGCGAACGTGAACGCGACCACTTATTTTGACAAGACTGTCCTCATGTGCGCGGCGCAGAACAACGCGGTAGCCGTGGCACAACTGCTCATTGAGGCGGGCGTGGACGTGAACGCGGAGGACAGGGGCGGCATGACCGCGCTCATGTACGCGGCACAGAACGAAGCGGCAGACGTAGCGCAACTGCTTCTCAATGCCGGCGCGGAGGTGAACGCAGGGGAGCAGAACGGCATGCCCGCGCTCATGTTTGCGGTAGAAGTAAACGCGAAGGCTACGGTTCAAGTGCTCATTGCCGCCGGCGCGGATGCAAGCGCAAAGGACGAAAGCCATGATACAGCACTCATGCAAGCGGCTAGGAACAACGCAGCCGACATCGCAAAACTGCTCATTGAAGCCGGCGCAGACGTGAATGCAAAGGCAAGGGGCAACATGCGTGCCATCATGTATGCGGTAGAGATAAATGCGGCGGACGTGGCACGACTGCTCATCGAAGCGGGTGCGGACGTGAACGCAACAGATGACATAGAAAAGACAGTCCTCAAGTACGCGGCAGAGAACAATGCGCCGGACGTGGCGAGGCTGCTCATCAAAGCGGGCGCGGACGTGAACGCAAAGGACTGCTTCGACAAGACTGCGCTTATGATTGCGGCGGAGAAGAACGCAATTGATGTAGCAAGGATTCTGATTGCTGCAAGCGCAGACATTGACGCAAAGGACGATGATGGCAGAACCGCGCTCATGTGGGCGGAAGAACATGGCGCGGCGGACGTAATCGCGCTGCTCAAAGCCGCAGGTGCAAAAGAGTAACCTAGAGGAAGCCATGAACATGAAAAGCAAAGCCATTATCGCCATTTCCGCGCTCGTGGCGTTCGCGAATGCCGGCTGCGTGAGCAAAAACAGCGAGGCGGCAGAGAAAGAAGCAAAGGAACAGGAACTGAGGCTCACCGTGCAGTTGGACGAAGACATCGAAGAAACGCGAAGGCTCATCAAAGCGGGCGTGGACGTGAACGCACGGGATTCAGAAGGCTGCACCGCGCTCATGAAAGCGGCGAACGCGCATGCTTTAGATTCCGTGCAGCTTCTCATCGAATCGGGAGCGGACGTGAATGCAAAGTCCATCTTCGGCGATACCGCGCTTATGTGGGCGAGTAGTCACAATGCAGTGGACGTTCCAAAACTGCTCATCGAGGCGGGTGCGGACGTGAACGCAAAGGAAGACATCGGCGATACGGCACTGATGGATGCGGCGTGTTGCAATTCGACGGATGTCGCCAAACTGCTCATAGAGTCAGGCGCGGACGTGAACACGAAGAACGAACTCGGCACTACGGCACTGATGAATACGACATGGCGCGACTCGCAGGACGTGGCGAAACTGCTCATCGAGACCGGCGCGGACGTGAATGCAAAGGACGACGATGGCAGAACCGCGCTCATGCTTGCGGAAGAACGCAAAGCGGCGGACGTTGCCGCGCTGCTCAAAGCCGCAGGTGCAAAGGAGTAACTTGGAGGAAGCCATGAACAAGAAAAACAAAGCAATCATCGCCATTTCCGCGCTCGCATTGTGCGCGCTGGCAGTGTCGTGCATTCACACGAACAAGAAGTTCGCCACGCTCTTTGAGGCAGCGACAACCAATGAGCAGCGGCTCATAGAGACCGCAAAGGACAATAACATAGTAGAGCTGGCATGTCTCATAGAATCCGGCGTGGACGTGAACACGAAGGACTATAACGGTTGGACTGCGCTCATATGTGCGGCATTTGCTAATGCGGCGGACATGGCGAAACTGCTTATTGAGGCAGGCGCAGACGTAAACACGAAGGACGATTACGACTGGAGCGCGCTCATGTATGCGGTAAAGTATAACGCGGCGGACGTGGTGGAGTTGCTGATAGCGGCTGGCGCGGACGTAAACACAAGAGAGAAAGAAGGCATAACCGCGCTCATGTGGGCGATAGAGAAAAACGCGGCGGACGTTGCGAAGGTGCTGATAGCGGCAAATGCGGACGTGAACGCGAAAACCCTGTTCGGCAATACTGCGCTCATGGAGGCGGCAGAGGAGAATGCGGCAGACATAGCGAAACTGCTCATAGAGGCTGGCGCGAACGTGGACGCACAGGACAAATATGGCAGCAAGACCGCGCTCATGTACGCGGCGCAGAACAATGCGGCAGACGTGGCGAAACTGCTCATCGCCGCCGGCGCGGACGTGGACGAAAGGGACGAAGATTACTATACCGCGCTTATCCATGCGGCGCGAAGCAACGCGGCGGAAGTAGCGAAACTGCTCATCGAATCGGACGCATATGTGAGTGCGAATGGCTTAGACGACAAGAGTGCCCTCGCGTATGCAGCTGCGGCAAACGCAACTGAAATGATGCGGCTGCTCTTAAAAGCCGGTGCGGATATAGACATCGGTACATGGAAATATGCGATAGAGACGCACGCGACAGATGCCATAAAACTTCTCATCGAATCAGGGGCGGACGTGAATGAACGGTTCGGAAGCACCATGACTGCGCTCATGTATGCGACGTACAAGAACGCAGGAGACATTGTGAAACTTCTCATCGCCGCTGGCGTAGACGTGAATGCATTTGCGGACGGCTCGTACCCGATTATAAGCGCGGCATTTGTGAACGCGCCAGACATCGTGCAGATACTCATCGCGGCTGGCGCGGATGTGAACAAAAAGGATGAAACCCGCACAACTGCGCTCATGGGTGCGGCAAGGAATGGCAACGCGCATATCGTCCGTCTGCTCCTCAAGGCAGGTGCGGACGTGAATGCATACGACGATTATAATGACACCGCGCTCCTGTGTGCGACGAACACGAAAGAGCCGTCTGCCGAGGTCGTGAAACTGCTCATCGCGGCTGGCGCAAACGTGAACGCAAGGAACAAAGACGGCTACACTGCGCTTAGGTATGCAGAAGAACGCAACGCGACAGATGTGCTCGCGCTGCTCAAGGCGGCAGGGGCGAAAGAATAAACTTGGAGGAACCCATGACATCCCAAACAACGAACCCTCCCTCCCCTTCATCTTCCACTACAGAGAAAGAAAAAGTCGGGCGCGGCGCGATCCTGCACTGCTGGTGCTGGTCGTTCAAGACGATCGAAGCCAACATCGAAAAGATAGCGAGCGCGGGATTCACTGCGATTCAGACCTCGCCAGCAAATGCCTGCCGGATCGGAGACGGCGGCGGACGCGAAATCATGAGCCGTTCGAGCGGAAAATGGTACTACCACTACCAGCCCACCGACTGGAAAATCGGGAACTACCAGCTCGGCACGCGAGACGAATTCATATCGATGTGCGCCGCGGCACGTGAAAAGAACATAGCGGTCATCGTGGACATCGTTCCGAACCACACTACTCCGTACAAGGACGAAATCGCGGAGGACTTCCTGCGAGCCGTGGGCGGAAAGGAAAGGATGTACCACGCGAACGCCACGCACCGCATAAGAGACTTCTTCGACAGGCGAGAGCTAGTGTCGGCGAACCTGTGCGGGCTTCCCGACGTAAACACCGAAAATCCCCTGTACCAGGAATACCTGCTTTCCTACGCGAACGACCTTATATCCTGCGGCGCGGCAGGGCTTCGTTTTGATGCCGCAAAGCACATCGCCCTACCCGACGACCCTCTTGACGCGCTTTCCGAGCGAAACGACTTTTGGGAAGTGTTCACCGGAAGAAAGTCCGTCCGTGGCAAGCGGCTTGAAAATGCGGAGCACATTTTCCTGTACGGCGAAGTCCTTCAGGAAGGATGTTCGCGCGAAGAAGCCTACGGGAAGTTCTTCCCTGTCACCGCAAGCATGTACGGAGAGCACCTTAGGAGCGCGCTCAAGGAAGGGATTCTCGACGCAGGAAGTCTTACCGACTTTCAGAACAAGGCCGGAAGCCTAGTTACTTGGGTCGAAAGCCACGACACCTACGCAAACGAGGGCGAGTCGGCGGACCTCACCAACTTCCAAATCCGCGCGGGCTGGGCAATAATCACGGCGCGAAAGTGTGGCACACCCCTTTTCTTCAGCCGCCCGAAAGGACGCGAGGCGACGCAGTTTCCCGGAGAGTCCAAGATCGGAGAGGCAGGAAACGACGAGTTCTGCTGCGCGGAAGTCTCGGCTTTGAACGGATTCCGTAACGCTATGCAAGGCGAGAGCGAGGAATTCCTGAATGGCGATACCCCCGGAGTGCTGATGATAAAGCGCGGAGAAAAAGGCATCACGATCATAAACATGGATAGTCGTCCGCAAGAAATCAAGGTGTGGATAGGCCTCCGTGAAGGCACACACATCGACCATGCGAACGGCACAGAATTTGTCTTGCGAAACGGAATCTTGAGAGGAACGATTGGAGCGGAAAAAATCTGCGTGGTCTACTAGATATTGAGAACAGCAACAAGGCAATGCAAATCGGCTGAAGACATTATTTGTAGACGCGGAAGCATAAACAGGAGGAAACAAACATGAAAAACATTATCGCAGTTGCATTGTTCGCGTTGGTAGCCGTGAGCGCGCACACGGATTCAAAATCTAACAGGTTCATACAGGCTGTGGAAGCCAACGATGTCACAAAAGTGCAGATGCTCATAAAGACCGGCGCAAACGTGAACTCAAGAGACGAGATTTATGGTGAGACTGCCCTAATGAGAGCAATGCGGAACAACTCGGAAGCCATAGCGAAACTGCTTATTGAAGCAGGAGCGGACGTGAACGCCGTAGGCTCGGACGGAACTAATGCACTGATGCTTGCGGATGATGTGGACATAGCGAAAATGCTCATTGAAGCAGGTGCGGATGTGAACGCAAAAAACTATCATGGCTGTACGGCACTCATTACCGCTGCAAGGAGCAACAATGCAGGTGTAGCGAAACTGCTTATTGCAAATGGCGCGGACATAGGCGCAAAGGACAACTTCGACTGGACGGCATTGATGTATGCGGATTACCTACACAATGCAGACGTGAAAGAGGTCCTCATCGAAGCGGGCGCACAATAGCCGACAGCGCACGACAGGCTTATGCATACCAAATCCACGCGCTCCCGTAAATGCCACACAGCACAAAGCAGTACTGAAATATCTTTCAAGAAAGATTGACGGGAAACAAATCCCAATACTACGCGGGACTACGCTTCCGTGATGTACGAAATTAGGATTCCGTAGTGTGCGGGACTATGCTCCCGCACACCGCAGGATTACGCTCCCGTACACTGCGGTATTATGCTCCCATGATGCGCGGGATTATGGTTCCGTGAAGCGCGGAATTACGCTCCCGCACTGCACGGAAATTCAATCATACAAGGTGCGGAACTATCCTTTCGTGATGTACGGGATTATACTTCCGTGAAACGTGTGATTGTGCATCCGTGGTATACGGGATTACACTCCTGCGCAGTGCAGGAATACGGTTCCACACTGCGCAAGGCTACGCTACCGTGAAGCACGTGATTATGCTTCCGTAGTGTGCTGGATTACGCTTCCATGAAGCGCGGGATTACGCTTCCGCCCTGCACGGAAATTCAATCACACAAGGCGCAGAAATGTGCGTCTCCACTGCCCTGCTGCATATTCGCTAACATACTTTCTCGACAAGGTTGCGTCTTTCCAGTTCCGAAAGAATCCTTTCGACGATTTCCTCGGGGCAGGCCTCGCTCACGTCAATCACGAGATCGGCTACTGCACGAAAGTCGTCGTTGTCGATTTGGTAGAGCTTCTTGTAACGGCGCGTATCCTCGCCGTCGCGCATTCTAGTGAACGCCGCGATTTCCTCGAGCAAGCCGCCTTCGCGGGATTGGATTCTTTTAGCGCGGATTTCGTCGCTCGTGACTAGATAGATTTTCGCATCGGCTTCCTTAAGCATCCAAATCGCGAGGCGGCTTCCTAGCACGCACGAATCCTCGCGGGCAAGTTCCACCTGCCGCGTGTCCACTTCGATGTCGAACTCGTCGCTTGTCTTAGCGGCTTCGATCACCTGCGCAAGGGTCATTCCCTTTTCCTCGGCAAGCTGGCGGAACGTGAAATTAATCATGCGGATGCCGAGACGCCTTGAAAGGAGCGCGCTCACGGTCGTATTTCCGCAGCCCGACTTTCCGCTTATCGCGACTCGCAGTTTCTTTCCCGAAGGAATTTTGTACTCCATAATTTCTCTCTCCGTTTATTTTTCAATGTCCGCTTTTTGCAAAAGTTTCGTTTCCCACGAAAGCAAATCTTTTTCTTTTTGCGCGTCGCTTCCCTTTACATCGCAGAGAATTCGGAAAACCGGCTCTGTTCCCGAAGGCCGCATCCAAACGAACGAGGCGGGTGTTTGCGAGCCTTTTTCGTAAAAAAGAATCTTTAGTCCGCCCGTGCCTGATTTCGAAAAGTCTTTCGCATGGGAAGTTTCTTTCGTGCCGTTCGTGAGCGACGCGCTCCATGAAGTGATCGAATATTTTTTTACGAAGCCTTCGCTGTCTGCGGCGAACGAGCGTTCGAACTCGCTTTGGAAATTCTTTTTGAGAAGCGCGATGTCGTGCGAATGCACTTTGAGCAGGGCGCGGCTTTCGCTTACGCCTGTGGTCGTGTATTTCGGAAGCGATGCGATTATGTCGTCGAGCGTGAAATCCTTTTTGTACGGAATGCCCGAGGCTTCGCACCACAAATGGAAAAGCCCTTTTTTCTCTGCGCCGCTTTCGGACTTTTTGTCCTTTATTGCGAGCAGCTTTATTATCGCGAAAACCGTGTTGAGCGGATCGCGCACGCACGAAGGATGAGTTATAGTTCCGCCGTTGCTTCCTTCGCCGAGGATTCGCACCGCAAAGCCTTGCAAGCGAAGCTCGCGCGCGAGGTTCACGACGTTCGCTTCGCCCACTTCCGCGCGGAAAACTTTCGCGCCGAACGCCTGCGCAATTTCATCGATTCGCATCGAAGTGGGACAGTTCACCGCCACCGCCATCTTTCCTTTGTCCGCGTCGTTTCCCAAAAGCCACGCCATGTACGAAAGTTCCGCCAGCACGGAAAGCGAAAAGACTTCCTGCGCCTTTAGGATTTTCGCAGCCTTTTCGCGCTCGCCCCAATAGACCAAGTTTCCACGGTCGCCGTCGCAGTCGCACATGTAGCCGAGAACGAATTTTTCGCCGCCGGATTTCGCGCGCGCTTCTTTCAAGAATTTCTGCACATGGACAAGATTTTCCGGCTCGGGAATTATTTCGTGCGCGATTTTTCCCGAAACGTCGTTCATCGAAATAAAATCGACATTGTGCTTTTTGAAAAAACTTTTGTCGATGCATTCAGTCCGCGCGCTTCCGTTGAAGTCGCAGACAACGCCGATTTTGTTTTCGCCCAAAATCGAATCGAATTCGCCAAAAAATTTTTCGCGCTCAGTTTCGTCCGAAATCGCGGAAATCACTTCGGAAGAAAAATTTTCGTAGGCGGAAAGCGACTCGCCTTTGAAAAAATCCCGCCTTTCCAAAATGCTTTCGATTTCAATTTCGCGATATTCTTTCACAAATTCCGAAACGCTTTTTACGCCATCGATTTCTCGGATAAAAATTTCTTTTACCTGCGCGTTTTCGTCCGCGCTCAAAACGCCGCCGTCGCAAAGCCCGAATTTTATTCCGTTGTGTCCCACGGGATTGTGGCTTGCGGAAACATAGATGAAGCCGTCCGCGCTTTTCGCGTACGCCATGATTTCGGGCGCGGAAGCCACTCCGAGAAATCTCACGCTGATTTTTTCGATGCTTTTCAAAGCCTGCAAAATCGCGCGGCAGATTTCATCGCCCGTAGGACGAGTGTCCTTCGCGACGACAATTGTCGGCTGGAGAATGCCTTTTTTTTCGCAGAGATATTCCGCGAACGCTCGCGCCGCAAGAACTGAAAGCGCGTAATTTTCGTCTCCGATTTCGCGCGAAAAATCCTGCTCGTTTCCGCTTTGCGCGAAGACCTTTCGCCAGCCGCTCGCCGAGAGAATCATGTTATGTTCGAGAGGTATCATATTCAGTTTCCTTGGATGTTGTATGTCAGGGAGCGTTCCTTTTCAAGATTGTTCCGCACCGTGATTGTCACCGTGTTGTTTCCATGCGGAATCACGATTCGACCCAAAAATTCCCGGGACGAATCCGGATAGAAAACATCGGCGGAATATGCGCGTCTTCCAGAAATCGCAAGAAGTCCGCTTTCCATTTTGAGCGTGTCCTTTACAATGGTTTCAAGTTCCATGCCGTTGAGATAGATTGTGGAACTGTAAGTGGGATTCAAGTCGCGCCGAATCTTGTAGACATTGTAAGTTCCGGCCTGAAGCGAGCGCGTGGATGAAAGTTCGGAAACGCGGCCGAGGCGATTTTCAAACGTGATTCCGTCGAGAGCAGAATCCTGCATGCTCGAAACGCGCGGCATCAGTATGAGCGGATTCAATATGCTTTTTTTGGATGTGTCAAGGATTTGGAATTCAAGCGAATTCGGAGCATCGCTCCATGCCGAATCCCCCACTTTGCCAATCGAAGTTCCCGAAACAATGTTCTGCTTTTTCGAAAAAGAATCCGCGTCCTTTTCGTCGAGATTTCCGTATACAGAAACAAGGCTGTCTTCATGCGCGACTATGGCGCAATTTCCCAAAGTGGACTCGAACCATGACGCGCCGTCCTGATGCTCGAAAATAACTATCGTGAGCCTTCCGTTGTCCGTGGCAGTCACTTCTTCCACTTCGCGGAAAATCTGCGATGAGTTGAACCTTCCGTTTCTGTTCTGCGCGAACGTCGCATTCAAGTTTTCGCCGCTGAAATTCCGCGCCGGCCATTCGAACGCCCGAGAGAATTCCGCCGTCAAAAAAAACGCCGCGACCGCGAGAGCCGCCTTTTTGCATGCTTTCATCTTTTCATTCCTTTGAGATTGTGAGCCGCGAAATCTTTTCGTCGCGCCCGACATAGAGCGAATTTCCTTCGACGAGGATAAACGCGTTCTCCGCTTCAAATTTGAACTCGCCAACAGTCTCATTAAAATTTTCCAAAATCGTAACCGTGTAATTTTTTCCGTTTCGGCTCAAGACAAAAACGCTGTCGGCGACTTCCGATTCCTGTATGTCCAAAACCGTCCCATCAAGCGGAATGAGTTTAGCATAGAACTTTTCCGTATCCAAGATTATGAGGGAATCGGCGGTGTCAAAATAGACGAATCCGTCGTTTTTCGAAAAATGAACGAAAGTCTGCCGCGCGAGACTTTTTCCAAGATTCTGATGAAAAATAATTTTCTGGTAATTTTCCTCGTTCCTGTAAAGGACGACACGCTGCGGATCTTGCCCCGAAACGCACGCGAACATTTTTCCGCCGTTAGAAATCGCGCCGCCCAAAATCACGGGGAATTCGCTCGCACCAGGATTGAGAGTGAATTTCAAATTTCCGTCCGAATCGAACACAAGAAATTCGCCGTTGGCGTACCCCACCGCCACGCCGCTTTTTGAAGAATGGAACGCGGTAATCGGAGCAGAATTTTCGAAAACGCTTGCGAGAGAGCCGCCCTCGCTTTCGACGAACGCGAAGGAATTTCCGCCAGGAAGCATCAGGAAAATCCTTTCGTCCTGAACGAACGGAAAGCCCGCGCCTTTAATTTCGCATTTTGGTTTTCCCTCGGAATCGAACACCTGTATGCCGTGCGCGTCCTGAGCGTAAAGCGCGAAAAAATTCTTTGAAATCGTCGCCTTGTAGGGAATTCTCTTGAGCAACGAGATTTTTCCCGCCGGAGAGAAATAGCCCAAATTCCGTCCCAGTCTGAAAGGAAGCCGCTCGCCGCCATCGGTTTCGGGAGTCTCGGAAATGTCCGCCGTCCATTCGGGCGTGAGCTGGAGCTCCTTTTCAAGCGGAATGTAGTTCAGGAAAAAGTAGACGAGCGCGGCGACAACGCAGAGCAATGCCGGCACAAGAACTCTTTTGTTCACTTTCATAATTTTCAAGTCTAACGGAATAATCAAAAAAATTCAAGTGCGAAAGCGTTGATAAGGCGATTTGCATGGTAGTTGTGAGAACTAAGAGCATATCAATGGAATTCTAAAATAACACTTCCATTCTTTGTGTTTATATTGATTACCTCAATTTTTTTTCCTAGGGATTTATTAAATAAATCTGCGTCTATGCGATGACATTTATTACAAAAATAGACTTTTTTAATATTCTCAATGTCTTCAAAATGTCGTTCAGTTAGGCAAAAATCACCTGTTATAACCACAATTTCTGTTTTCGAGGGAATACGGTAATCATCATCATTTGCAATGTAGAGGGAATTGCACGAGTTACCATGTTAAAACAATCTTTCCATTTTTTATTATTATTTCAGATTGTTTCGATGTTCCAATTGCAATACAAGCAAATACGGCAACGATGATTATTGCTGCTACCACAAGCCCTATTGAAATGATTTTGAATACCTTCTCACATGTCCCCATTTCCCAACCTCCTAATTCAAACACTCCGTACAGCATTGCAAGCAGAATGC
>CAMWIU010000043.1 GCA_947174385.1 uncultured Treponema sp. | reverse complement strand
GCGAAAATTCTTTCCGAACTCGAACAAATAAAATCCGCGCAAAAAGATTTTATTTCCGCCGCGCCTGTCGGCGCAAAGCCTTCGTCCGCGCCGCCGAAAATTTTGCGATTTTTAATCAATTCAAAAAGCATCGAGTGCAGTCAAGTTTTTTTCAGCGACGAAGAAAATGACGGAACTTTTTTGCTCACTGGCGACGTAAAAACATTTTTCCAAAATGAAACTATTTCCGAAACTTTTTATTTGCTTTTCGCCGCGAACGGAACTTCAAATTCCAAACTTGAATATTTTGTAACGCCGACGCTTTTTCAAAGCAAGCAGACGCAAACTCCTTTGAGCCGATTTTGTTCCGCGCAAAATCTCACGGCAACGCGCACCGGCAATTTGGTTATGCTGCATTATGTTGACGGCGGCGAAAATTGCGATTTGCTTTTGGACATTGGAAATCCTGCGAGCGCAAGATGAATTTTTTGGAAGAAGGTCTTGCGAAATTAAATTTCTCGAAAAATCAAATCGAGCGAATCGCGCCGCTCATGGAAAATTATGCGGGCGAAATTTTGCTTTTCAATGGCGCGTACAATTTGGTGAACGCTTCCAGCCGCGATGAAATTTTCGTGCGACACATTTTGGACAGCCTTTCCGCCGCGCAAGAAATCTGCCGCGTCGCAGAAAAAATTTTCGCCGAATCTGCGCAATCGCAATCTGCGAATGCAAAAAATGAATCCCAAAAAATTACGATTGCGGACATCGGCTCGGGCGGCGGACTTCCTGGCATTCCGCTTGCGGCGGCATTCCCGCAATTCAATTTTGTTTTGGTGGAACGAATGTCAAAGCGATGCGCATTTTTGGAAAACGTTCGCGCGCTTCTCGGCTTGGAAAATGTGCGCATAGAAAATTCCGAATTGGAAAAAATTCCGCATGAAAGTTTTGAAATCGCAACATTCCGCGCGTTCCGTCCGCTGGAAAAAAAAATACTTTCAAACTTGCTTGCGGTTTTGAAAAAAGGCGGCGCACTCGCGGCGTACAAAGCAAAGCGCAAAAACATTGTCGAAGAAATGCGCCTTGCGAATTGTAGCAGCTACAATGTAATCGCGCTCGACGTGCCTTTTTTGACGGACGAGAGCGCGGAAGAATGCGAGCGGAATTTGGTTTTGATTGAAAAATAAAATCCGACTTTAAATTATTTCAGCGTGACTTTTTTGAGCAAACGCATCAATTGTTCTTTTTCCACCAAATCCACGGGGCGGCCTTCGACATATTTGTGCGCCTCTTCGCTGAACAAACCGGGCGTTATGCAAAATCCGCGGTCCACTTTTCTGTCGCGAACTTTTGAATGGAAATTGCGAATTGTCAATTCGCCCAAGGTGCTCGCGCTTTTGTAGAATCGGAACAATTCTGTGTCTTCCCATTTTGCGGTTTCGATTTCGCAAAGAATTTCCACAGTGTCTTGCTGAACTTCGACATCGGTGATTTTCACGAACGAATGCGGATAGTAGCTGTTCACGATGTTTCGGCACAGCGCGGCGAATTCGCTTGTGCCGCTGTTCAAATAAGTCTGCAAATTTGAATTTTGATTCAATTCTTTATAGCGCGAAAGGAGCGAATTCACGTCCTTGTAACTTGGCGTGATGCTGTTGATTTTCGAAAGGCAGCCCAAACCTTGCGCGATTTTGTTCATCGAAAAATAACATTTCGCCAAACGATAATTCAATTCCAGCAAAGTGTCCTGCGGGATTTCTCCAAGTTTGAGTCCGATTTCGTAATCTTGGACAGCCTCTTCATTCTGCCCCATTCGCACGTGGATATTTCCAGCCGACAAACTTGCCTTTGGTCCGAAAACTGGATCGGGACGCAAATGCATAAAAATTTTGAGAGCCTTGTTTCCCATTCCGCCTTCTTGCATCGCGTCTGCCATGCAAAAAAGCATTTCCTTGTTCTGAGGATCTTCGTCGAGGGCTTTGCGCAAAATCGGCAAAGATTCCTTGTACTTTTTTCCTTTGTAAAGTGCGAGACCGAGCGAGCCGACAATGCCCGTAGCTTCGGGATTCACAGCATAAGCCTTTTTGAAGCAGGGAATCGCTTTTTCAAAATCATTGTTTTCGTAGCACGCTCTTCCCAAATAATAGTTCACTTCGTATTTTGAAGAATCCAGCTTGTACGCCACGACAAGGCTTTTGAGCGCGTCCTGCGACCGCTTGAGTTTGAGGCAACAAATTCCGTGCCGAAGATAGACCATGGCTGGATCTATTTCGTGATGTCCAGCAGCCAAATTCGCCAAGTCATTGTAAATGTTAATGGCCTTGTCCCACAAATGCTCGTTGTAGTAAAGTTCGCCGAGCGCGAGAAGTGCCGGAATATTGTGAGGATCGTGCGAAAGTTTTTTCGTAGCGTCGCGAATAATTTGTGCGCGGCTTTTGGAACGAGAGCCGTTTCCGCCACGTCCGTTTTTTCCTCCGCCAGATTTTTTTCCGCCAACAACCAACAGAATCGCGATGACGGCAAGACAGACAAAAACTGCAATAATTACAGACATAACTTTACTATTATCGGCATTTTTGATATAATTGTAAAGTAGCAATCGCGATATTTGGGCGATTTTTTTGTTTGGGTTTGCTGGATAAAAAATCGGAGTGAAATTTTTCGGAGGAAATTATGGCGCATACGTTTGTTCCCGCAGCGGAAGAAATTTTGGACAAGGAATACAAAGTTTTGGACAAAGGCTTCGTCCGCCTTGTGGATTATCTTGGAAGCGACCAGCGAATCGTTCAGTCGGCGCGCGTTTCTTACGGCGAAGGCACGAAAACCGTTTCGCAAGACGCCGCGCTCATCGACTATCTTTTGCGCCACCAGCACACTTCGCCCTTCGAGCAAGTGGTTTTTACGTTCCATTTGAAAATGCCGATTTTCGTGGCGCGTCAATGGGTGCGTCACAGAATGGGAAGAATGAACGAAGTTTCCGGCCGCTATTCGATTATGAAAGAAGAATTTTACGTTCCCGAATTGCAAGACATCGAAGGCCAAAGCTCGAACAACAAGCAAGGCCGCGCGGACGAACCGTTCGAGCAGGAAAAGGCGGAAAAAATCCGCGCCGAATTGCAGGCTGGGCAAAAGTCCGCTTACGAATCATATTCCGAACTTTTGGAAACCGGACTTGCCCGAGAAATTGCAAGGATAAATCTTCCGCTTTCGCTTTACACGGAATTTTATTGGCAAATGGATTTGAACAATTTGTTCAAGTTTTTGAAATTGCGATTGGACGGGCACGCGCAGTTTGAAATTCGCGAATTCGCGAACGCGATTTTTGAAATCGTGAAAATCGTTTGTCCGATGGCGGCGGCTTCTTTTGAAAACGACCTGCGGGATTCCGTGAATTTTACAGGCGAGGAAATTCAAGCCTTGCGAAAAATTCTCAAAGGCGAAGAAAATCCGCTCGAAGGAAAAAAACTCGAACGCTTCAACGCGAAAATCGAAAGAGGCGTGCAATTGTAAGCAAGGCTTGTTGCGCCGCAAACGCAAACAAATTACTGCGCGGATTTCTTTTGAATCATAGCGCGGATTGCCGCCGCAAAAAGTTTGTCCTGGTCGTCGCGTTTTTCCATGGAAAACGCCGGCTCGGTTGTGCCAGGGCGCGTTCGATAGATTTTGTTCGGATCGGCTTTATATGCGGGCGAAGTCTTGTCATTTACCCACCAATCCAAAACCGCCAAAATATGCGAAATGTATTTTATGAGATTTATGTTTGTGGCAGTCATATTGGCTCCGCGATCTTTTGCGTTCAAAAGCACGTCCATGCGTTTTGAAACTGGCGATTCGAATTCGAATTCGTAATGTTCCCACGGATTCTCAAATCCGCCCACCATTCCTTTGGAATCTTCCACCTGCGAGGCTTGTTTTACAAAAGCGTCAAACGCCGCCTTCAAAAAAGAAATCCTGATGCTGAGCGGAAGATACTTGTTGTTGTTGAGCGGGCGTTCGAGCAAAAGTTGTTGGAACGAGAAAAACGGCAAGAACGAATATTTTGTGTTCCAAAGAATTTCTGTGGCAGTCTTTTTGCCGGAATGAGTGTTGAGATAATTCGGCTGAGAATAAATTTGGTTCGCGAGAGTTTTCAGCGGATCGCCGTAATCTTTTTCGAAAAGCGTGTCAACGTAAACCGGCCATTCGCTCAAAGCCTTTACGATGTTGTCGTCCTTCGTCTTTAAAAGCGGATTCGCTTCCATATCGAATTTCATCTTGATGCAAGCATGGAAAAAATCCTGCAAAATTTCGCACAATACAATCGTGATTTGCATCGGATTTTCGGGAGAAAGCAGCAGAAAGCATTCATCGAAATCATAAAGCGGATCGAAGTAAGGCCACATATCAGGGAAAGTGTCAATTTTTTCCCAGCCCGCGCCGGGAAAAAGCCTGTTGAGCAAAGAAAGCCCGCGCTCGCGCATTTCCACACGTGCCGTGGCATCCTTGACGGCTTGTTCTTTTTTTTGCGCTTCGGCTTCGTTCGCGGACTTGTTTTCGGCTTCTTTCGTTTGGCGGACTTCCGTAGAATCCGGCTTTTTTTCCGCCAAAAGCAAATCGAATTTTTTCAGTCCGACGAAGCTCAAAATCTGCTGAACCTGCCCCGTAAAAAAATACGGGAAATCGGAATACGGCGTTCCACACATTCGCATCAAAAGCGGATAAAGTCCTTTGATGATGTGCAAGTAAACGTAATTCCATTCGTTCACCGCGCTCTTCGCAAGATTCGCGAATTTCACCTTGTCGATATTTGGATAATGCAAGATGTCGGTGTAGACTTCTTTAATCAATTTGCCGACCACGTTTTCAGACAAATAATAAATTGTAATCACTTGCCTGTACATCGCTTTTACGAACGGAATCAAATCCGACACCACGGGCGTTTCTTGCAGCGCGCCCAAATTCACATAGGCGAGCTTGATGTCGCGGGCGGACCATTCCGAGATTTTTCGCAAAAGCCGGAATTTCAAATCGATGTCGGTTTGGACTTTTGATTTGTAAGTATCGGGCGAAGCCTGAACCAAAGTTTTTATCGCGCTGACGAACGCCTCGAAATGTTCGGTCATCGCCTTGATTGTGATTTCCGCGAATTCAGGAATCACGCGCTCCGAACCGTTTTTTGAAAAATGTTTTACGAAATTGAAAAGTCCGTAATTCGGCTTGATGGCGTAATAACTGCTCATCATAAGCCTGTCGATTTTTTGATTGTCCCTTGCGGAAATGGGCGGAAGGCTGAAAGAGCCTGAAATTTTCGGCGCAGAAGTTTCTTCCGAAGAAGAGGGCTTGGAAGAAGGCGCGTGCGAATTCGCGGATGCAGACTTTTGCTGGGAAGAACGCCGAGGGCTTGCGCCCACAACCCGGTTGCTCGAAGCGCGTTTGGGCAATTTGGAATAGTCAATCGGCACTGACTTTTCCGTCATGATTTCGCCGCCCAAAACTTTTGTCATGCGGGCGGCTTCTTCCGCGTCTATTGCGCCTATGTTTTTTCTTGTCGCGTCCAACGTGCCTGGCGCCCAGACAGCCTGCGGCCTTCTTTCATCTGCCATAATTTCCCCAAAATTGTTATAAAAAAATTATACAATCTTTCCGCGTTTTTTGCAACTATAAACTATGATTCCAATTGCAAAGTTTCATTTTGAATGGAAAGAGGCGCGATTGCGAAAAGTTGCAAAAAATTTTGGGCGGACGACACGAGTGAAACGCGAAAAAAAAACGCCCCATACAGGGGCGATTTTTATCGGAATTATTTTTCCCGTGCGAAGAAAATACAAACTCCGCCGTTGTTTATCAAGTCAAGCCCCAAGAACTCTTGTCCATTTTCTATAAAGAGTTCTATATAAAGACTTCCTGGAGCAGTGCCAAAACTGCCTGAAACATGTGTTTTATTCAATTTCACTGAAGCAGTTTCGTCATCAATAATGGTGTATGTACCTTCCCAACAAAGTTTGTCATTTTCGTAATACTTGACATCCCCATTGGAAGAGAGTTTGATTTCTTTTAAGCATTCCCATTCTTTACCCGAGGATCCGCGCTTCTTAAAAATCTCAACATCGCTACCTGAGCTGTCAACAGTGGTCAGCGTTAAAGTATCGCCGCTAATAATTGCCGTTTCTTCTGTGGTATCGTCTCCTCCGAAGATTGTTGAGTCAGTGAATATTATTTTACCATTAGATTCTGTGTATGTTCCCCGCACTGTCAATCCGATGTCGTCGAAATAGATGTTACCTGTGCTGATGAAATTGCCGTTTTCCAATTTGAGCGTTACCCTGAACAAATAGGTCGCGTCTACAGGACCGTTGCTGAATAGTGAACCGCCCGAAGGCTTGGAAACATTTTTATTGTCCGTGGAAAAAGACAGCTGCTTTTCTTCATTTTCTTCAAAAGTAATGCGCAGATCGTTTCCGCTGAATGCAACTTTGATGGCGAACTCTTGGTCTTTATATTTGTTGAGGTCACTTTTTGATATGATGCCCCAATCGCGCAAGACTCTCTCTATTGTTATCTGTGCGAAGTTGTCGGCGGTAACGACGTATGTTCCACTGGCGCAGATTTTATCTTCGCTTACGACTGCTCGGTCAGAGACGCTACCATTATCATAGAACGTCACGGTGCTGTCCGCGTCGAAAACAATCCGAGTTCTACCCCCCCCCGAATATGTGGCTGTAATAACGCTGCCTTTGGGTACATCAGAACTGGACGCACTAGATGAGCTTGGGTTTGAGCATCCTGCGAAAATTACAGCCGCAGCAAATGCCATTAACGTAACCAACCCTGCAAACAACTTTTTCATATTTCTTTCTCCATTTTTGCGTTTCTCGCGCGGTTTTATATTCACGCGGAAAATCCGCGCAATTTACTTTTGTTATTCTGCGGAATCTCCCGACTTCTTTCCCGCCGCTCTTCGCGCCACAGTGTCGTTGGTCTTCTTGATATTCCCGGCAATCGCCGCGATGAAATCTGTGTAGCCCTCTATCGCCGCCACGATGTTCAAATACGGCACGATATTGTCGTTTAGCAGCGAGACGAGCGGCTTTTTGAGCGAGCTTGCGCTCTCGCCCTTGCCTGCCTTTGCCTTGATGTAGCCATCGTGCGCCGCCGCGAAAGAATCCTGCGCCTTGCGCAAACTCGCAACGAGTTCCGTCACGCCCGCGAGCGACTTAACCTGCGCGGCAATTTTATCCGCGCCCAAATCCTCCAAAAGCGACTCGGTGAGCGCGGTCTGCTTGGCGTAGCCTTTGCTCGTCATGGTGCGTCCGTACTTTTCAA
The DNA here is from genome assembly GCA_947174385.1 of uncultured Treponema sp. GTDB lineage: Bacteria > Spirochaetota > Spirochaetia > Treponematales > Treponemataceae > Treponema_D. Next base: position 10,529 of record CAMWIU010000043.1, on the reverse strand, counting down.
GCACAGCGCATACGTCCTGCGCCGCCGCCTTCACCTCGGCAAAAGGGCTTGCCGTGTAGCCAGTAGACAGCGTGAAAAGGTCTCGCGTCACCGAATCGCGCTTTCCGTCCACTTCGTCCAAAGTGGACACTACCGCATCTTGCTTGATTGCCGTGGTGTTCCGCGCGCTCAAATCCGTCAGCTGCGCGAACTGCGTTTTCAAAATCGTGTCCTTCGCCACTGCCGTAGACCCGTCTCCGCATGCAAGCGCGTACTCCCGCTCCATCGCGTCAGACAGCGCGTCAAGCTCCGTAACGTGCGCCTTGCCGTTCACTTTTGCTACTGTTGCCATATTGAAATCCTCCTGGTTGATATGCTTTTATATGATTCGTGCACCGTGCGCAGACATTGCCACAGAGGAAGATTCGGGCGAACTTCCGAAAGCCCAAAATGCGCCGGGAAAGCCTCGGGAGTGCTCCCAAAGGTTGAAAATACGCAGGGTGAGACTTCGGGAGTTTTCCCGAAATATGAAAATGTGCCGGCAAAGCCACAGGAATGCTCCCTAAGCATGAAAACGTTTCGGGGAAAGCAACAAGAGCTTTTTTGAAGGTTGAAAACACCCAAAGCAAGGCAACGAGAACATTTCCGCAATGCAAATCGCACCATATCGGGAAAAAATTCTACAATGCGCTGCAACTTTGTGAGAAGAATACTGCTTTTATGGCAAGAATATTCTAGAAGCGAATGGGGGGGGTAAAAGAGTGTAGCTATTCTGCAACAAGCGCACCTTGCCGTCCGTGCGGCGTAGAGAATGGATTGTGCGCTGTGTGCTTTGAATGCTCATGCCGATATTATATCACATAATCTTTTTCGTGTATAGTCAATTTTCTCAAATCATCGGGAAAAATTTTGGCGGAGCGGACTTTTAGAATCCGCCTAAATCGCCAAAGGCTTTCTTTGGGCATTCCGTGCTTTTTGCAACCGCATTTCGCTTCTCCGCCAATTTTAACCGACCTTGACAAAAGCCCCAAAATGTGCTATAGTCTCCCACATGGCAGATTATCCTGTTTTTGATCCCGCGCCAGAGGGAACGCCGCCTGCCGGTTTTGTTCATCTCCATGTTCATTCAGACTATTCACTTTTGGACAGTTGCGCCACGCTCGAAAAATTGGTGGAAAAAGCGAAGCGGCTCAATATGCCCGCGCTCGCGCTCACCGATCACGGAAATATGTTCGGCGCGCTCAACTTTGAAATTCTCTGCCACAAAAATGGAATCAATCCGATCATCGGCGAGGAATTTTATGTGGCTTACGGAAGTCACACCGAAAAAAACGACGTTCCTTTCGCCAAAGCCAACGGCCGCCACGCGCATTATTTTCACTTGATTTTGCTTTGCGAAAATCAAAAGGGCTACGAAAATATTTCATGGCTTTCAAGCCGCGCATTCTGCGACGAAAACGCGCTTTATCACGGCAAGCCTCGAATTGATTTCGAACTTCTCAAGCAATATCACGAAGGGCTGATTTGCCTTTCCGCCTGCATTCAAGGCGAAATCCCGCAATATCTTTTGAACAGCAAAACCGAAGAAGCCTACAGAATCGCGCGTGAATACAAAGAACTTTTCGGGCCGGATCATTATTACATCGAATTGCAAAACCACGGAATCAGCGAGCAAAAAATCGTCGCGGAAAAATTGATAAAGCTTGCGCGCGACTTGGACATTCCGATGGTCGTCACGAATGACATTCATTATGTCGAGCGCGAGGATGCCGAGGCGCAAGACGCGCTTCGCTGCATCGGCTTTAAAAATTTGCTCAAAGAGCCTCACCCGAAAATGGGCGGCGATCGGGATTTGGATTCGTGGTATTTTAAAACCGAAGAAGAAATGCGCGCGATTTTTCCGCAAGTTCCCGAAGCCTACGACAACACAATAAAAATCGCGAACATGTGTCATCTCACAATCCGTCAATATGACACGAAAGAATTGAAGGATTGTCTTCCGCGATTTGAGCTGCCCGCCGAATTCCGAACGCACGGCGAAAATTATCAGGCAGACCAAAACGACTATCTGCGCCACATTGTCGAAGAAGGCTTGAAAAAACGTTACAAAGAAATCACGCCGGAAATCCGCGAACGCGCGGAATACGAAATGAACACGATTTTTTCGATGGGATTTTCGGGCTACTTTTTGATTGTTTGGGAATTCATAAATTGGTCGAAATCCACTTTTGACGATTTGCACAAAAAGCCCAAGCCTTACATTCCAATCGGGCCGGGGCGCGGCTCGGGAGCGGGAAGTCTCGTTGCCTACGCGATGACAATCACGGACATCGACCCGTTTCGCTATGGCTTGATTTTCGAACGCTTCTTGAATCCTGAGCGAGTTTCCATGCCGGACTTCGACGTGGATATGGACTACGGCTATCGCCAGGACATCATTCAGCACACGCGCGATCTTTACGGCGATGAATGCGTCGGGCACATAGTGACATTCGGAACGCTCAAGCCAAAAAACGTAATCGCGGACGTAGGGCGAGTTTTGGACATTCCACTTTCCGAAGTGAACATTCTCAAAAAAGCCATTCCAGAATTCGCGCCGAAATTCAAATTGAAAAATGCGTTCACTCCGCCCGATGCCGAACATCCCGAATACGGCGGACTCATTCAGTACAAAGACGATGAGCGTTACAAAAAGCTTTTTGAATTGGCGTTCAAACTTGAAGGCATCAAGCGCAACACTGGACTTCACGCTTCGGGAATGGTGATTGGATTAACGCCGCTTCCGAATTGGGCGCCGGTTTTCAGAGATCCCAAAACTGGCGAAGTCGGCGTGCAATATACGATGGACATCATCGAGCCGTGCGGCCTTGTGAAATTCGACTACCTCGGATTGAAAACGCTTTCGCTCATTCGCTATGCCGAAGACATCATCAACAAGCACAAAAAGCCAGGCGATCCGGACTTGATCACGGCGAACGTCAGCGAAACCGACAAGGAAACTTTCGAAATGTTCTGCCGGGGCGACACGATCGCCGTGTTCCAATTTGAAAGCACCGGAATGCAAAAATACATGAAGCGACTCAAACCCACTTGCATCGAAGATTTGGTCGCAATGAACGCGCTTTATCGCCCGGGTCCAATGCAATTCATCGACACCTTCATCGAAGGAAAAAACAATCCTTCAAGTGTGCATTATCCCGACCCCTCCCTTGAAGATTTGCTCAAAGAAACTTACGGCGTAATGGTCTATCAGGAACAAGTTATGAAAGTGGCGCAAATCATAGCGGGCTTTTCGCTCGGCGGCGCGGATATGCTTCGTCGCGCGATGGGAAAGAAAAAGCTCAACGTCCTGATGGAAAAGAAAAAAGAATTCGAAGAAGGCGCGCAAAAAAACGGACACAGCATCGAACACGCCGATGAGATTTTCGACATAATGATTCCTTTTGCGGGCTACGGATTCAACAAGTCGCATGCCGCCGCCTACTCCGTTTTGGCTTACAGGACGGCTTGGCTCAAATGCCATTATCCCGCCGAATTCATGGCGGCAAACATGACCAACGAAATCAACTCGGCGGACAAACTTCCGCTTTACATCGAAGAAGCCCGAAAAATGGGAATTCCTGTTGACGCGCCGGACATAAATCGTTCCGACTCAGTTTTCGATGTAATCGACGGGCACATAATTTTCGGACTGACGGGAATCAAAGGAATGGGCGAAGCCGCCTCCGCCATAATTGTCCGCGAGCGCGAAGAAAACGGCGCGTACAAATCTTTCATGGATTTTTTGCAGCGAATCGATTTGCGAACGGTGACAAAAAAGCCACTTGAAGTTTTGATAAAAACCGGCGCGTTCGATCATCTCGACAAAAATCGTCCTACGCTTTTGCAAAATCTCGAAAGAGCCATGGCGTATGTTGAATCGATAAATCAAAGCAAGCAAAACGGACAAAACAGTTTGTTCGAAGAAGCGGGCGAAAAAGAATTCGTGGATTTCGTTTTTGAGGAAGTGGAAGATTTTCCGCGAATGGAAAAATTAAATCAGGAAATGGAATGCATCGGAATTTACGTTTCGGGACATCCGCTCGACGACTACAGAAAAATCATCACGAACTGCGCCACGATTTCAAGCGAAAACATCGAGCGCGAATCAAAAAACGCCGCCGCAGAATCCGCCGCGATTCCCGAAAGCGAAAGATGGCGCACGCGAAATTCCGGCAAGCAATACACGGCAATCGGAATGCTCACGGAATTGCGCAGCATCCGCACGAAAAAAGGCGACGAAATGGCTTTCGCAAAATTGCAGGATTTCACGGGATTTTTGAGCATAACTTTTTTCCCGAAAACTTGGGGCGTGCTTCGTTCGCAAATAAAAGATGGCGACGTGGTTGCGCTCAAAGGCAAGCTCGATGTCTCGCGCGACGAGCCTTCATTTTTGGTGGACGAAAATTTGGAATTGAATTCTCTCAAGGAACGCTCGATTCAAGAAGTGCACATTCAATTGAAACGCGACGCGCAAGACGAATTGAAGCTCCGAAATTTGCGCGATTTTTTGGTTGCCAAAGAAGGACAGTGTTCAGTATATTTTCATATAGACACGGAACAAGGTCCGTACATCGTAAGAGCCGCGTCGCAACTTCGCGTTCCATGCGCACAAGATTTTATCGAAGATTTGGGCGAACAGGAAGAAGTGCAAGAAGTTTGGCTTTCATAATTCGCGTAATTTTTTGAAAAAACAGGGGAAAGAAAAATGTATCATTTGTTCAGTATATTGACGGATGTAATTGTAATTTATATGCTGCTTTGCGTAATTAGAGTATTTCTCACTTGGATTCCCGGGCTTTCGCATTCGCCGTTCGAAAGATTTTTGTCAGCTATATGCGATCCATTTTTGAATTTATTTTCGAGAATCCGATGGCTTCATTTTGGCGCAATCGATTTTTCACCAATAGTTGCAATTGTATCTCTTTCAACTCTATCATCATTTATCTTTTTGCTTTTGCAAGGTGTACCATTTTCGCTCGCTTTAATTCTCATTGAAATAATTAGATCGGTATGGGCGATTATATCATATATAATTTTCTTTTTTATAATTATAGTCGCGGCTTGCCTGATTGTCGCCTTGGTTGGCGGCGACAAAAATTCGTCGCTTTGGAATCAAATAGATTCTTCGCTCAGCCCGCTCGTTTATGCAATCACAAAACCATTTTCGGGCGGAAGACCAGTGGCGTACAGAAATGCGCTTGTGTTCGTGCTCGTCTTGCTGATAGCCTTGAACTTCGGCGGCAGAATCGCAGTGAGCTGGCTTATCGATATGTGCCATCGCATTCCATTCTGATTTTTTAAAATGAAACTCGCCGAAATCAAAATTCCAATTTCCACGCTCGCAGGAATCGGCCCTGAAACGGCGCGGCTATTTTCAAATCTCAATGTTTTTACCGTGTCGGACTTGCTGCAATTTTTTCCGCGCGACTATAAAGATCGCACGAAAATCGTTCCGCTGAATTTGTTCGAAACTGTGAAAGAAATTCACACCGTGGCGCAAGTCGTGGCGCACGAATGGTTCGGCTACGGAAAAATGAAAAATCTAAAAATCCTGATTCGCGACAAAAGCGCGTCCGCCGAATTGATTTGCTTTAACCGTCCTTTTTTGCAAAAAACTTTTCCAGTCGGAAGCATCATAATCGTAAGCGGAAGTTTTTTCATAAAGTACAATTCATTGCAAAGTTCAAGTTTTGAAGCGGAAAAAATTTCGGATTCTGGCGAACTTTCCGATTTTGACGATATACCCATACCGGGTATGGGTATAGTTCCAGTCTATCCGCTTACGCAAGGACTTTCGCAAAAAAAAGTTTTTAAGGCGGTGCAATCGGCACTTTCGCAATATTCGCACGGCATCGACAACGATTTGAGCGACGAACTCATCGCCAAGCGCAATTTGCTTTCCAAACAGGAAGCCATAAAAAAAATTCACGCGCCGCAAAGTTTGGACGACATAGAATCCGCGCGGCGGACTTTGGTTTACGAAGAACTTTTCAAATTGCAAAAGACAGTATTTTTGCGCGCTTATGAACACAAGGGCGCACTTCCCGCAATGGACATCGCGCAAGAAGATTCCGAAAAACCAAATGCTGACAAAAATGTTTCCGAAAACAAAATTGATTTTTCGCCAAAGCAAAGTGCGCTTTTGGAAATGCTTCCGTTCGCGCTCACGCAAGATCAAATGAACGTGATTTTGCAAATGAATCGCGACATCGACAAAGGCTACGGTGAACGAGCGCGAATTCTTAAAAACGAAAATCCTGTAAAAAAGCCGCCTTTTACAATGCAGCGACTTTTGCAAGGCGACGTTGGTTCGGGAAAAACTTTGGTCGCGCTTTTCGCATGCCTTCGCGTAATCGACTGGGGCGGACAATGCGCGTTCATGGCACCGACGGAAATTCTTGCAAAGCAGCACGCCGAAAATTCTGCAAGACTTTTGGAACGCATCGGCGTGCGAAGCGCGTTTTTGAGCGGCAATCTCAAGGCGGCCGGGCGCAATCCACTTTTGAAGGCTTTGAAAAATGGCGACATTGACATGCTCGTTGGAACGCACGCGCTTTTTTCCGCCAGCACCGTCTACAAGGATTTGCAACTCGCCGTGATAGATGAGCAACATCGATTCGGAGTTTTGCAAAGGCAGGCGATCATCGAAAAAGGCCGCTCGCTAGTTTCAAACGACTCGGCTTCGGACAAAAAAATTTTCGCCGCCCCGCATCTTCTTATGATGAGCGCAACTCCAATTCCGCAAACGCTCGCGCTCACTGTTTATGGCGATCTCGACGTGAGCACGATAAAAACCATGCCCGCAGGAAGAAAGCCCATCACGACTTATCTTGTGGCGGAAGGGCACGAGCAAAACGCCTACAACGCCGTCCACGCGGAATTGGCGAAAGGCAGACAAGCGTATTTTGTCTATCCTGCGATCGAAGAAAATTTCGATTTTAGCGAAGACGGGGGAAATAATTCAAGTGGTATAAAATCCGCCGAAGCCGCGTTCAAAAATCTTTCGCAAAATATTTTTCCACAATACAAATGCGCGTTGCTTCATTCAAAAATTCCCGAAGACGAGCAGTCAAAAATTTTGGATGATTTTCGTCAAAATAAAATTCAAATTCTCGCCGCGACAACTGTCGTCGAAGTGGGCGTGGACGTTCCCAACGCGACATGCATGGTCATCGAGCAAGCCGATCGTTTCGGGCTTTCGCAATTGCATCAATTGCGCGGGCGCGTGGGTCGAGGCGAAGCGCAATCATTTTGCTTTTTGATTTATCGAAAAGACATCACGGAAAACGGAATCGCGCGAATGAAAGTGCTTCGCCAAAGCACCGATGGATTTTTCATCGCCGAAGAAGATTTGAAACTTCGCGGCCCGGGGCAAATCACAGGAACAGCGCAATCAGGACAACTGGAACTTGGAATTGCAAATCTGAGCCGCGACAAAGACTTGCTCCTTCTTTCCCGCGCCGACGCTTATGCACAAGTCGCGAAAGCGACATCGTAGCCGTGCGGGGTTTTAGGGGCTGCGCCCCTAGGGTGGGGGTAGGCGAAAATGCGGAGCATTGTAGCCGAGGGGGAGACTTCCCCCTGCTTTTTATTTTTTCAAAAGCGCGGCAAAAGGATTGTAAGTTTCGCCATATTCCGAATTCGCATTGCCCGAAAGATATTGCGCAGTGGCGACATCTTGTTCGCGCGAAGATGCCAGCGCAAGCGAAATGCGCTTTTCCTGCGAATCCACGGATTTTACCACGACCGAGATTTTCTCGCCAATCTTGAAAACTTTTCGCAAATTCGTTCCTTGCTTTTGGTTCAATTCCGAAACGTGGACAAGGCCGTCAATTCCAGGCTCGAGATTTACGAACACGCCAAAATCCGCCACGCGCGAAATCGTGCCGTCAACCTTTGTGCCTTCATCGTACTTTGCGCCCGCCGCGTTCCAAGGATTTTCTTGCAAAGCCTTGAGACTGAGCGAAACGCGCTCGGCATTCCAATCCGCCTTGATTACCTGCGCGGTGATTTCCTGCCCAACGCGCAAAACGCCTTCGATGTCTTGAACGCGCTCGTAGGAAATTTCCGAAATCGGAAGCAACGCCTGAAATCCGCCGATATCCACGAACGCGCCGTAATCGTGAAGCGCGGTGATTTTTCCAGTCACATTTTGTCCAACTACGATTCGCGCCTGCAAATCCAAAATTCCTTGCGCGCGCTGCTCTTGCAAAATCGCGCGATTTGAAACGACAATATTTTTGCCTTCGTTTTTATATTCCTGAATTTTAAAAACCAAGTGTCTTCCAACAAAATTTTCTTCCGCCGAATTTTCCGAAGAAGAATTTTTTTTGCCGCCCATTTGCGAATACGGACAAAAAGCGCGCGTCGTTCCAATCTTAATTTCGTAGCCGCCTTTGATTTCCTTTTCGACAACGCCTTCCACAGGAATGCCAGAATTGAACGCATTTTCAATCATGGATTTGTCTGCGTTCTGCCCGCTGATTTTCGTGGTAAAACGCGCCTCGCCATTTTGCGTTCCCAAAAAGAAAACTTTGATTTTATCGCCTTCTTTGGGAATGTTTTCATCGGAAAATTCCGCGCGATTCAAAACGCCTTCGCTCTTCGAATTCAAATCCAAAAAAATTGTCGTGTCGCTAACCGCCACAACTTGAGTTTCAATTTGTTCGCCAATTTCAAGTTTTTGCATGAGAAAAGAATAGCATTATTTTTGCGGAATTTCAAGCGGAATTTTTGTCGCAGTTTGTTGTTAAACGAAAAAGCTTTTTTCTTTGTATGAAATTTATTGTTAGTAGTAAAAACATACTTTGTTTGATTTTGCTACTAAATGCCAAGGCAAAACTTTGAGTGGGGTTTTAGGGGCTGCGCCCCTAGGAGAAGGGGTAGCGGACAAGGCAACAAAGCGGAGAAAATGACACTGCTTGCAGGTACATTTGCGAAGCGACTTGACTTGGGAGCGAGGGGAAGGCTTTCCCCTCCAACAAAAAAAGCCCCGCATTCCTGCGAGACTTTTTCGCTTTGCTATTTTTTCCGGCGGAAAACTACGCCGCCATATAAACGTCCAGCCGCTTTCTGCGAACGGGCATTCTCATCCGCTCGATGGCGTGCTTTTCGATTTGGCGGATGCGTTCCTTGGTGAGGCTGCATGCGTCGCCCACTTCTTTGAGCGACATCGGCCTGTAGCCGTTAAGTCCATAGCGCATTCGCAAAACACGCGCCTCGTTGGGGCGAAGCGTGTCCAAAACGACGTCGATTTCGTCTTTCATCGAATTGCTCACGGAAGCGTCTTCCGGACTTTCGTAGCGTTCGTCTTCCATAAAATCTCCGACCGTGGAAATTTCGTTTTTGTCGGCGCGCACTTTCGCGTCAAGAGAAACCATTTCGCGCGAAATGTTCAGCAACTCGCGGACATGCTCTTTTTCCATTCCAAGCGAATTGGCAATCGCGATGATTTTCTGCTCTTCGGATTTTTCGCCGCCGACAATTTTTTTTGTGGCCTGAATTTTTGTCAATTCCGCCACGCGGTTCAAAGGCAAGCGAATCGCCGAACGCTTTTCATAAATCGCCTTGAGAATGCTTTGGCGAATCCACCAAACCGCATACGAAATAAAATGGTAGCCCTTGGAAGCGTCGAATTTGTCGATTGCTGTCAAAAGTCCGACATTGCCTTCGCCAATCAAATCCTCGAAATCAAGTCCCAACTTCTGGTACTTTTTCGCGACATTCACCACGAAGCGCAAATTCGCGTTCACGATTTTTTCGCGCGCCGCCTTGTCGCCAGCCTTCGCCCGAACAGCGAGGACATTTTCCTCATCATGTCCCAAAAGCGGGATTTTGTTAATCTCGTTGAGATACATCGCAAGAACATTTTCGTCCTTTTTCATAACCGTCCTCCTTAAAGATGGTTTTTGATATTTTTAAATGAGTGTTTTTACTCGCATTCTTTTACGGCAAGTTTCGTGCCAAGAATTCGTTTTTTATAGATTTTTTGTCAAATTCGCAGAAATAATTTGAAGGCAAACTTTTCCCGAAAAAATCCGGAATATTATATAGAAAAAACATCGATTTTAAGATTTTTTCCGAGAAATTTGAAGAAAATTCATAAAATTTTCAATGATTTTTCAAAGGCAAATCGCGCATGCAAAAATCCGCTGGTTCATTTTGACACATTCGCCGAATTTTCAAGCAAAATTGCGTCATTTTGACACAATTTCCTCCAAAATTTGCAAAATAAGCGGAAAAAATTGTGCCGAAAATGCCCGAAAATTCGCAAGGCGCGAGCCGCATTTTTCAATTTTCGCTTGCGCTTTTTGGAATTTGTTGCTACAATCTTAATATGAATATCAGAAAATTTTTTGTCTTATTTTCGGCATTTGCCTTGTGCGCGGCACTCCTTTCTTGCGACCAAAACAATATCGGGGGGGGGTACAGCGAATATGCCAAACAAGTTTTCGATGCCGTCAATGCGCGACGCGGAACTATTTTAATTTGGGGTGCCAAGGTTTACG
>CAMWIU010000042.1 GCA_947174385.1 uncultured Treponema sp. | reverse complement strand
CCCATGAACCGAGCATTTTCGTGCCAAGCCGTTTTCCGCCAAAATAAAATCCTGCCGCAATCAGCGCGACAATCAAAACTGGAATTGTCCAGCCGGCGATTTTCGCGCCCAAAGTTTTTTTCGGCACGAACGCGATTTCCTGCGTGTCCGTGTTTTCTTCGCCGCGCGCGATTTTTTCCAAATGCTTTTGCACGCCCGGCAAATGTCCCGCGCCCAAAACGGCCGTAACTTTCTGCGCGGCGTTTCCGTCGCTCGCCTTGCATTCCCAGATTTTCGCTGCCAAAAAACAATCGCGCTCGTCAATCAAAACTTCTTTTACGGTCGGCAAAAATTCCGAAAGTTCGCGCATCATCGAATCCATTTCGTTTTGGTTTTTCAGAGATTCAATTTCTTCCGCAGAAACTTCTTCTTTCGAAAACGCGCTCGCAATCAGCGCGGAAAGAAGTTTGCATTTTCCCCAAAAAGAATTTTTCGCCCAAGCGCGATTCAGCGTGACTTTTATCGGACGATCGACCAATTCAAACGGAATGTTTTTTTCGCCGGCAATTTCGATCGCGGCTTTCATTTCGTCGCCGGGCTTCACGCCGACATTTTGTCCCATGCGCCTTTGGAACGAACCCAAAACCAAATTCGCCAAAACCAAAAGTGCCTCGCCGCGTTTCAAAACCGCGATGATGTCAAGGTCGCGATATTTTTCTGCGTTCATCATTGAGTCGTAGCGGCCGCTGTCCAATTCCACGGCGACGCAATCGGGGCAATCTTCTTGAATCAATTCGCGGGTTTCTTGAATCGACTGCGGCGAAACGTGAGCCGTTCCAATCAGCGTGATTTTTCGTCTGTTCAATTCGAGGATTTTTTTTGTAGAAACAGATTCCATTTTTATTTTACCTTCCATTCGGCAAGGCGAAATTCAAAAAACATCGGGCTTTGCAACGATGCCACTTCGCTGTAGATTTTTTTCGCCAGTTCATCGCGTCCCATGATTTCGTCAAAAAGCGCGAGGTAAAAAGTCATCTTGCCTTTTTTCGTGCTGTTCGATTCGCTTTGTATTTTTCGCGAAACCAAATTTTCAGCATTGCCAGGTCCCAAATCATGATAAAGCCTGAGCATCAAATATTCAAGCGAATCGTGGTCTGGAAAATCTTTCATCGCCTTGACCAAAAAAGGCTTTACTTGAACGGCTTGAATCGGCTGCTTGACGGCTTTGTAATAACACGCCGCAATCATCAGAGGATACGAAACATTCGCCTTGTTGTAAGAATATGCCTTTTCAAACGCCTCGCGCGCCTCATCGTAATTTCCGATTCGCCAAGCGAGCATTCCCACGGATTCATAGGCAAAATAATATTTCGGATTCGTCTTGATTACCATTCGATAATCATCGAGTGCCTTGTCATAAATATTCTGCTCGTCATAAAGTCCAGCGCGATAAGCGTAAGCCAAAAAATATTGCGGATTGATTTTTATCGCGTTCGTCCAGGCTTTTTCCGCGTCCTTGAATTTTCCGCGAAAACGCTGATACGTTCCCAAGTCCATATAAAAATCATAATTCGAATCGTCGATTGCGATTGCCTTCAAAACGCATTCTTCGGCGCGCATATAGTTTTCGTCTTCGGCGTAAATCTTTGCGATGTAGGCGTGAGCCTGTGCGTTTTGCGGATCAATCTCCAACATTTTGTTGAACGCCCTTTTTGAATTTTCGATTTCGTTCAAATAATAAGAAGTCTGTCCGTATCCGAAAAGCGCGTCCAAATTTTTCGGGTCGCCTTTCAAAGCCTTGGCATAATAATTTTTCGCGGGCTTGTACTTGTGCTTCAAAACTTGTTCCTGCCCCAACTCCGTATTCGCCGAAGGATTGTTCGGATCAAGCGCGACAATTTCCTTGAGCGCGGCGGACTTCGCGCTCGAATTGCCAGTAACTTTCGCCAGCATCATTTTCAATTCTTTGATTTCGATGTCGGAAGAATTTTTTTGCTCGAGTTCGGAAATCAATTTTTTCGCGTCGTCATAACGCGCCGCAGAAATCAAAAGCGAGGCGTGAAGTTTTTGCAAATCAAAATCATTTTTGAGTTCGGCGGGCATACTTTGAAAAAGTGCCGCCGCTTCTTCCGCCGAGCCGTTTTCCAAAACCTCGCTCAAGCGTCGCACAAACGCCACGGCAGGAGAATCTTTTGCGGCGTTCTGATTTTGCCTGCTTTCCGTAACAGAAACGTCGGCGGCGAAATTCGGAAGCGCGAAGAAAATTGCAACCAAAAACGCAAAAGCGAAATTCTTAAAATTCATTCGTTCATACTCCATAGAAATTATTCGTGCGGAAATTTTTCCCGATTTTCAAATATTCAATATACCGAAAATCCACTTGAATTTAAAGTCCCATTTGTGTAAAATGTTCCAATGCATTCTGTGAAAAAACTTATTGGACTTTTCGTCCTTTATTCCATTATAATTCTCGGCATTTTCGTGATTCAGTTTAGGAACGATTTTATAATAAGAAAAAACATTCGCGGCATGAGAGTTACAATCTCTCAAACGGAAAACGGCGGTTTAAAGAATAATTTCAAGATTTCCTATGGCGGAATAAGCTTCAGCGCGGACGAAAATTTCCCCGTGGAATTTTCCGAAGACGGAATTTCGCGCAAAGCAAAATTGATTTCGTTCGAAGAAAGCGAGCGTTCTTTGACTCTCAATTTTGAAAATGAACTCGCGCTGATTTTTTCTTTGGACGAAAAATCAGATTCCGAAAGCGAAGAAAAATCCAAGGCGAAAGATGAAAATTCCACTTTTTGGATTCGTGCGAAAATACCTGAAAATGTCCAAAGCGTCAGCATGAATTTTTCGGCGGACGGCGGATTTTCGCTTTTGGAACAAAAGTCAAGATCGGCAATTTTCGCGCCGAAAAAATCCTCGGAAAGCGCGAGGCAAGAATTCGCGCTCAATGCCCCGCAAATCGAGCAAAACATTTTGACATTGCAAAGCGATTCAAATTCGGCGTACTACGCGTTTGTTCCTGAAAAAGGCAAACATTCGCTCGATGAAATTGAAAACATCGAACTTGCTTCGGAAAGAATTTACGCGGAAACGATTCGGAATTTGCGCGCGGCAATCATTTCGGATTTTTTGAACGCATCGAAAAATAATTCGGATTTCGCTTCCAGCCTTACGGAGCAAACGACGATTTCATTTTTGGCGGAAATGCTTTTTGCTGGACGCTACAACGAAGGCTTGAATGCCGTGCCGCAATCTTTCGTGAACGGGCCGCGCCGCACTTTCGCCTCGACGCCGTTTTTCGGAAATTTGGCGGCGACGCTTCCTTCGCTTCGCGCACAAGTCGAAAATTTCGATAATTTCATAGCGCGCTCTGTTCGGAATCGGACGCTGGACGTTTTCACGCTGCAAAACATCGCGCCTTATATGTACGCGCACGGCAATCGTGGAAATGTGGCCTCGCTGGCTTCAATGCCCGCTTCGCTCACCGAACTAAATCTGAACATCGAACAGGCGGCTGGAATAATTCGAACGTACATTTATTTCCGCGAACAAAATTCCGCGATGGCACTCGCGCTTGAGCCGGTTTTGGAATTGTGCGCAAAGAAAATCATGGAAAGCGCGTCTTTAGAAGGCGAAAAAATCTCTTTAAGGGAAAATGATTCGCCGATTTCGATTTTGTCGGCGGCGCAGGCTGGCGATGCGCTCGTTTCTTATGGGCGGGCGTTCGGCGAAAATCGCGCCACGCTTTTTGGCTATCTAATCATCAATTCATATATATCGGAAATGGATTCGTTCGACTTGCGGACGCTGGGCGAAATTTATCCGATTTTGGTTCACGGAAACAATTATTATCCGCATTTCGAACTTTTGCGCACTTTGGAAACAGGAAACGTTTGGGCATACACAATCGCGCCAAGCATTTCCTACAGACGCGACGAAAATCTCACGATTTCGCTGAATTTCGAATTCCCGACAGGACTTTCGCATTATGATTTTATCTCGGGAATCGCGCCGTTTCAAAGAATCCAAATTTATGGAATGAATTACCGTTCTGACGCGCGTTTTGAAAGCTACAATTCTTCGGGCTATGTCTATCGTGCCGCGGAACGCACGCTCCTTCTAAAATCGTTGCATCGAAACAGGCAGGAACTCGTGCAGCTTTTCTATCAAAGGGCGATTCCGACCGAACAGACGCAGACCGAAGCCATTGAAAGTCCGGAAAATTCCCTTTAAATTAAAATTCGCGAAATTTTTCAGATTTTTTTCATTTTTTTTCTTGAATTTCGAAATTCTGTGTTATAATGTTTTCATAGCATAAATTTAGGAGCACTATGAACATCAGAGATTTTCCCAAAATCTACTTTTATGATCAGGATTTTGTCGATATTTACAACAAGACTTGGAATTGGATTTCGGAATATTGGATTGACCCGAAAAAAGGCGTAAAATCCAACGACGGATATTTCATTTATCCCGAGGACGATTCGCTTTTCCTTTCAATGTCGGACTCGATTTTCTCCTCGTTCTTTTTGGTTTATTCCAACAGGAATTTTCCCGCCAGCCGCAATTTGGACTATTTGTACGCGCGGCAGGAAAAAGACGGCGCGATTCGCTCGAAATATGATTTGAAGACGAACAAGCCCGTTCCCGAAAAAAACAATCCCGAAGGCATAAGTTTGCCGCTTTTGGCGTGGGCGGAATTCAATCTTTATCACAAGGCGGCGAACAAAAGGCGCATAAAGGAAGTCCTGCCATATTTGCAAAAATATGTCGAATGGATTGACAAAAAATACAAAAAGCCGAACGGACTTTACGCCGCGCCCGTGGCTTCGAGCGGAATGTTCAATTCTCCGCGCGAAAAAGTGCATTATCCGATTGACTTCAACGCGGCGATGGCAATAAACGCGCTTCACATGTCTTCGCTCGGCGACATTTTGAACGACAAGGATTTGAGCTTCACTTACAAAAAAGCGTATTTTTCGCTGAAAACCAGAATCAATTCGATGATGTGGAACGAGGAAACAGGTTTTTACCACGACCTCGACAAAGATGCGAACATTCTACCGACAAAGACGATTGCGGGATTTTGGCCGCTTTTGGCGGAAGTTCCGAACGCCGACCGCGCCGAAACGCTCATCGCACATTTGAGCAATCCGAAAACTTTCGGCACGGATCATCCTTTTCCTTCGCTCAGCGCGGATCACGAAGAATTCCACGAAAGCGGCGAGGCATGGAAAGGAAGCGTTTTTCCTGCGATGAATTTCATGGTGATAAAAGGCTTGGAAAAATATCAGCGTTATGATTTGGCGCGAGAATGCGCGATTCGGCATTTGTATTACATTTTGGAAGCCCTCACGCCAGAAGATTCCAAGCAAAAAGGCGACTTGTACGAAGCCTATCTTCCGTGCAAAGAAGGAAAGGCGCAGCTCAAAAACAAGCCGAATTTTCCGCGCGCGCATTTTTTGCAAACCACGGCGCTTTCCACAATCGCGCTTATGATTGAAAATGTAGTGGGGCTTTTGATAAGCCTTCCGCGAAAAACCGTCGATTGGATTATCCCAAATCTCGAAATCATGGGAATCGAAAATCTTTCGCTCAAGCGCAATCTCATCACGATTCTTTCGAACAAAAGCAATCGCGGCTGGGAAATCCAAATGGAAAGCGAAAAGCTTTATTATTTTACGATCAACATTTTGGAGCAAAAGAAAAAGACGCTGCCGATTCCTTCGGGCCGCTGCTCGATGTTGATTGACAAATTGTAGAAAGCTGGAATTGAAAGTGGCGCGTTTTTTTGAAGCCCCTTACGGAAGCGAAAATCGCAAGCCTCGCGGCTTGCTTACGAGTTTTACTTTGTAAAACTCGCGAAAATTTTAATTTCGGATAAAATGCCTGCGAATTTTTTTTGCTCGCACAGCGAGAAAAAAAATTCGGTAAGCAGCGCACCGCGCTGCGACCTAGCCCCAGCGGAAGCTGAACGGGGCAGATAGCTAGTGTCGCAAGAATCAGGAATTTTTATGGCGAAAGAAATAATTATTTATACTGACGGTGGCTGTTCAGGGAACCCGGGACCGGGAGGATGGGGCGCGGTAATTCTCGACGGCGCGAGCGAAACGCAAATTTCAGGCGGCGAGCCGTGCACTACGAACAATCGCATGGAATTGCTTGCCGCGATCAACGCGCTAGATTTCGTTCGTAAAAATTATGACGCGCAAAATGTATCCGTAAAATTTTTCATTGACAGCCAATACGTGAAAAACGGAATCACAGTTTGGATAAAAAATTGGAAGGCAAAAGGCTGGCGCACTGCCGACAAAAAGCCCGTGAAAAACATCGACTTGTGGACGCAATTGGATTCGCTCGTCGCCGAATTTTCCGCGCTTGAATGGAATTGGGTAAAAGGACACGCGGGCGTAAAGTACAATGAAATCTGCGATTCGCTTTGCCAAAAAGAAATCCATTCATTTAAGAATTAAGTCCGCAGAAAATTTTAATGTCGAGTTTTTGCAAAAATTCGCTTGTTCCACTGAGGAACGAGAAATTACGCTTCCTTTGGAAATAGCTTCTGCACCGCTTCGCTTCCGTAGGGGCTTCAAAAAAATTCCTGCTTCCTCAATTTTTCTACTATTGAAATAATTGCGCGTTTCCGCTAGAATGATTTTATGTTCCGAATTTATGTTGAACGCCAAAGCGGATTTGAAAACGAAGCGCAGCGTATTCTTTCCGAGGCGAAAAGTTTTTTGGGAATTTCCGGCGTGGAGACCGTGCGCTGTCTGAATCGCTATGACATCGAAAATGTGGAAACGTCCGTCGCAAAAAATGCGGTGCGGCGAATTTTCTGCGAGCCGCAAAGCGACCGCGTGATTTTCGATTCGCTGAAACTGAACGAAGGGGAAACGCAAATTATTTGGGAACCTCTCCCGGGACAGTACGACCAACGCGCGGACAGTGCCGAGCAATGTCTGCAACTTTTGCAAAAAACTTTGGGCGAAAATCGCGAGAAAAAAAAATCCGCGCCGTGCGAAGCGCCGCGCGTTCGCACGGCGAAAGTCGTGATTTTGACTGGAACGATTTCCGCGCGCGACGTGAAAAAAATTCAAGACTATTTGGTGAATCCTGTCGATTCGCGTTTGACGGATGACGCTGTTCCCGAAACGCTGAAAATCAAAACGGACGAGCCTTCGAAAATTCCTTTTGTTCAAGGCTTTACGAAATTCAAAAAATCCGAACTTGAAGCGTACTCAAAAAAAATGGGTCTTGCGATGGATTTCGCCGACATAAAATTCTTGCAGGATTATTTTGTCGGAGAAGGGCGCGATCCGAGCGAGACGGAAATCCGCGTGCTCGACACTTATTGGTCCGACCATTGCCGCCACACGACTTTTTTGACGGAACTCAAAGAAATAAAAATTGAAAAAGGTCCTTACGAAAAATTGTTCCGCGAATCTCTGAAAAATTATCAGGCGATGCGAACGGAACTTTATTCGGATGCGGCTTCAAAAAATTCCGGCGAAGCGAATCGTAAGCCAGTTACTTTGATGGACATGGCGGTCATCGGAATGAAATTTTTGCGCAAGCATGGAAAACTTTCCGACCTTGAAGTGAGCGACGAAAACAATGCCTGCTCGATTTTCATCGACGTTCATTACACTCATGACAAGCACGGCAAAAAAATTTCGGACAAGAATTCTGCTGCAACAGAACGCTGGCTTTTGATGTTCAAAAATGAAACGCACAATCATCCCACGGAAATCGAGCCTTTCGGAGGCGCGGCCACTTGCATCGGCGGCGCGATTCGCGATCCGCTTTCTGGGCGGGCGTGGGTTTATCAGGCGATGCGTGTTACTGGCGCGGCCGATCCGACAGTTCCTCTTTCAAAAACGCTGAAAGGAAAATTGCCGCAGCTGAAAATTGTCCGCGAAAGTGCGCAGGGATTTTCTTCTTACGGAAATCAAATCGGCTTGACGACTGGACAAGTTCAGGAATTTTATCATCCCGGATATGCCGCCAAGCGAATGGAATTGGGCGCAGTAATTGCGGCGGCTCCCGCAAAAAATGTAGTGCGCGGAACGCCTCAGGCTGGCGACATCATAATTTTGTTGGGAGGGGGAACTGGACGCGACGGAATTGGCGGAGCGACTGGATCTTCAAAAGTCCACACGCAGAATTCCGTAACGACCGCGGCGGCTGAAGTGCAAAAAGGCAACGCCGTCGAAGAGCGAAAAATTCAGCGACTTTTCCGCAATGAAAAAGTCGGGCAAATGATTGTGCGTTGCAACGATTTTGGCGCGGGCGGAGTGAGCGTTGCGATTGGCGAACTTGCCCCGGGACTTGAAATAAATCTCGACGCAGTGCCGAAAAAATACGAAGGCCTCAACGGAACGGAACTTGCCATTTCCGAAAGTCAAGAACGAATGGCTGTAGTAGTTCGTCCGCGCGACGTGAAAAAATTCATCGAAGCGGCTGCGGCAGAAAATTTGCGCGCGGTTGTAGTTGCTACAGTCACGGACACAAATCGACTCGTGATGAAATGGAAGGGCGATGTAATCGTAAACATTTCGCGCGAATTCTTGGACAGCGCGGGCGCACGGCACGAAGCAAAGGCTTTGATTGAAAGTCCTGCATTGCCGAACGAATCGCCGCTCGTAAATCCGCTTGAATTCACAAAGAAAAAATTGGGAGCGGGAACGACTTTGGCTTCAAAAAAAGCGGCGTGGCTTTCGAACATTTCCGATTTGGCGTGTTGCAGTCAGCGCGGACTTGGCGAACGATTTGACGGCTCGATTGGCTCTGCGAGCGTCTTGTTTCCTTACGGCGGAAAATTTCAGTGCACGCCCGAAGCAGGAATGGTCGCAAAGATTCCCGTCGAACTTCCTTATCAAACCGACACTGCAAGTTTTATGGCGCATGGATTCGATCCGCGCATAAGCCAATGGAGCGCGTGGCATGGCGCGCAAGTTTCGGTGCTTTCCTCGCTTGCAAAAATTTTGTGCATGGGCGCAAATCCTTTGAACGCGCGTCTTTCGTTCCAAGAATTTTTCGGACGCGCAGTTGACGCGAAAACTTGGGGCTATCCTGCGGCGGCGTTGCTCGGCTCAATCGACGCGCAAGTCGCAATGGGCACGGCGAGCATCGGCGGCAAAGACAGCATGAGCGGCACGTTCGAAAATATCAATGTTCCGCACACGCTCGTTTCATTTGCGGTGGCGCACGACAGCGTCCAAAATGTTACGAGCGGCTCTTTCAAAAAATCCGGATCAAAAATTTATTTGGTCGCCGTTCCATATTCAAAATTCCTCGCGCCTGATTTTGAAGCGTTCAAAACCAATTCGCAAATTTTGTACAAATTGAATTCGGCAAAAAAAATCAGCGCGATGTATCCGATTTGCGCGGGCGGAATTGCCGAAGCAATCACAAAAATGGCGATGGGAAAACGAATCGGTGCACGGCTGGATTTTGTTCCGCCAAATGTAGCTGCTACAAATTTGGGCGAAGCGAAAGGCGAAGAAAATTCATTTGCGAATTTGTTCGCGCCATTTTACGGCTCTGTCCTTGTGGAAACCGACGAGGATTTGTCCAAAGAAAACTTTGCGCAAGAAACTGTGTTTCTTTTGGGAGAAACGATTCGAGAAGAAGAGATTGTCGTGCAAGGAAAAACCAAGGCGCAAATTTTGCGCGTAAAAATTTCCGAGGCGGAAGAAGCATGGGAATCGCGGCTGGAAAAAGTTTTCCCGAAAACAAGTTCGGCAGAAATTCAGGAAGAACTTCCTGAATTTGCAAAGGCAGTTCACCCCTCCCTTGCCGAGGCGCGAAAAAATCCCGTGTTCAATATTTGCAAAAAACATCCGCGTGTTTTGATTCCTGTTTTTCCTGGAACGAACTGCGAATACGACATGGCTCGCGCGTTTGCTTTGGCTGGCGGCGATACGAAATTTTTGATTTTCCGCAACAACACGCCTGAGGCTTTGAGCGAATCTTTGGAAGAACTCGTGAAGCAAATCAAGAGCGCGCAAATCCTCGCGCTTTCGGGCGGATTCAGCGCGGGCGACGAGCCTGACGGCTCTGGAAAATACATCGCCAATGTTTTGCGCGAAGGTCGCGTCGCCGAACAAATTATGAATTTGCTCAAAAAGCGCGACGGCCTGATTTTGGGAATTTGCAACGGATTTCAAGCGCTCGTAAAAACGGGCCTCGTTCCTTACGGAGAAATTCGGGAGGCGGAAGCCGACATGCCGACTTTGACTTTCAACACGATTGGTCGCCACATTTCCCGAGTTTGCCGAACGCGCATCGTAAGCGCGACAAGTCCTTGGGCGAAAGATCCTTCCGTGGTCGATCCGCGAATTCACCTCGTCCCGATTTCGCACGGGGAAGGGCGCGTGATCATTCGCGAGCGGCTTGCGAAAGAATGTTTTGCGAAAGGTCAAATTTTTTCGCAATACGTTGACATGCAAGGCAATCCCGCAATCCTTGAGCCGGACAATCCCAACGGCTCGTTTTATGCGATTGAAGGCATGACAAGCCCCGACGGTCGCGTGCTTGGAAAAATGGGACACAGCGAGCGAACTATCGGAAGCGAAATGAACGGCGCGGATTTGGATTTGCTGAAAAATGTCGCAGGAAATCCGCTTACGAACGAAAGCGAAAATTCTTGCCAAAATATTTTTGCCGCAGGCGTAAATTATTTTAAATGAACCTATAAAAACTTCAGTTTTTATAGGTAACTTTGAAAATGCGATGTTCTTCGTCGCGCTATTATAGCGACGAAGAACTCGTCGGCACATTCGAAAAAATTGCCAAAAGCAAGTTTTTCGAGGTGCCATTAAATGAAAAATTTGGACGCGGAAAAATGCGATTTTTTAACGCGCTGATTTCGCGTCCGTTTATCGCGCATTTTCTTTAATCAAAGATGCAACTTTTGCAACTTGGAAATTTGCGTAAAATTAAATTCGGAGTTTTTATGAAAAAAAATTTTTTATTCTTAATTTTGTTCGCAATGATTTTTGCGGGCTGTTCGAAAAATTCCACAAAAGACGAATTTGGAATTTATCATGATTTTGAAGAAACAATTTCGGCGGCAGAAAAAAGCGGCAAAAAAATTCTTTTGGTTTTTACGAAATTGGATTCGGGCGAATTCAACGAAACTTTGGTGAATCAAGTTTTGCACGCGCAAGATTATCAGGAAAAAATCGGCGCGGAATTCGAAACTTGCCAAATCGATTTTTCCAAAGAAAATTTTTCAAGCGAAGAAAATTCCGATGCCGCGAATTCTTCTCAAAAAAAATCCGCAAAAAAATCAAAGGCGCAAATTGAACGCGACATGCGCACGACTGTAATTTATGGCGTGGAGACCCCTCCCACGGTTATGATTTTAAGTCCGCAAGGCTATGTCATAAGTTCAATCACTTATCTTTCGTGCATCAACGTTTCGGAATTTTCCAACATCGTCGAAGTGGAGCGCGAAAAAATCGCCGCGATGGAAAAAATGGTTTCGGCAGTGAACGGCGCGGAAGGTTTGGAAAAAATTTCCGCGATCGATTCGCTTTACGAAAACACGCACACAAATTATCGTTATCAATTGCGCGAGCTTTGCGACGAAGTTGTTCGCCTCGACAAAAAAAACGAAAGCGGACTCGTTGGAAAATATTTGCTTGCTCGCGTCGCCACCGAAGCGATGGATTGCTATCTTGAGCGAAAGCCTGAAAAGGCAGCGGAATGCTACACGAAATATGTTTCGTCGCCTTTTCTTTCGATTGAACAAAAGCAGCGATGCTATTACTCCGCCGCCTACATCACAGGCAACGAACGCCCGAGCGTCGAAGTTTCCGAAAAAATCTTGGAATATTTGAATTCGCTCATTGAATTGGATCCGGAAACTCCGTTTGCAAAACAAGCGCAATATTTTTCCGAACGCCAGCAAAATATTTTGAAACGCCAAAAAGAAATTGAAGCGCAAAAGAACGAAGAGGCGCAACAATAAATGAATGACGTTCCGTCCGCCGATTCAATTTCAATTCCAGTTCTTGTAATTTCTGCGATAATTTTAATCACGCTTTCAATGCTCTTTTCGATTTCGGAAGGAGCGTTTTTGAGCGTGAACAAATTGCGATTGCGTCTTCGATGCAAGGCGGGGGATAAACGCGCTTTGCGTGTGGCGCGACTTTTGAAAAACAAAGAGCGCATCATAAACACAATGCTCGTTTCCAACGATTTGGTCAACATAATGCTTTCGGCGATTTTGACTTCATTCGCGATGAAAGTTTTCGGAAGCAAAGCCATCGCAGTCGCGACATTTGTCGCAACGATTTTGCTTTTGCTTTTCGGCGAAATCACGCCAAAATCAATTTGCACTCGTCATCCCGATCCAATCGCCTACGCGCTTTCAGGCTTCGTGCAATTTGTCGTAATTGTCATGCGCCCGATTGTGATTGTGTTCACGGCAGTTTCGCGCTTGGTACTTTTGCTTCGCGGAATCAAAGTCAAAAAAGAAGAAAACAAATTCAGCGTGGAAGATATGAAAACTTTTTTCGACGTGAGCGCGGAAACTGGAATCATCGAACATGGCGAAAAAAATTTGATGAATCGCGTTTTTAAATTTTCCGACCTCGAAGCGAAGGACATAATGATTCCTCGCAACCAAATTGTTTTCGTTCACATTGACGACAGTTTCGAAAAAGTTTTGGAGCTTTCGCAGCGAACGCGCTTTTCGCGATTTCCTGTTTTTCGCAAAGACATCGACGACATAGTTGGAACAGTCTATCTCAAGGATTTGCTTTTTTATTCTGGCGACACGAAAAATTTTTCTTTGCGAAGCGTGATGCGTCCGCCGCTTTTTATTTTGGAAACAAAAAATATGTCTTCGATTCAGCAGATGCTTCGCGAAAATCGGCAGGCGATGGCGATCGTCGTTGACGAATATTCTGGCACGGAAGGAATTCTCACAAAGGAAGACATCGTTTCGGAAATGCTCGGCGCGTCCATTTCGGAATTTTCGAAAAACGCGAACATTCCTCAAACCATTCCGCAAGATAAAAATGAATTCACGATTGACGGCGCGACAAGAATTTCGGATTTAAACGAAGCATTGCGAATTTCGCTCGAATCAAAAATCAACGAAACTGTGGCGGGCTGGTTTATGGAAAAATCAGGCTGCGTCGCGCAAGCGGGCGACAAAATAATTTTTTCGAATTGGGAATTTTCAGTCGAAGAAATCGAAGGCTTGCGAATAAAAAAAATCCGCCTCAAGCAAATCGAAAATCTTGAAAGCGAGGAACACGAAAAATGAATTGGATGAAAATTCTTTCCACGTTCGTGCTTCTCGTTTTTTTGGTTTGCCTCACGGCTTTTTTTGCGGGCAGCGAAACGGCGTATCTTTCGATGACGAACATCAGGCTTCGCAAAATGCTTCGCGAACGAAAAGCTGGCGCAAAAAAGGTTCGCGCGCTTTTTTCCGACATCGACGGTCTTCTCACTGTTATTTTGGTCGGAATAAATTTCACGAACACGCTGGCTTCTTCAATCGCCACGTCTCTCGCAATCGCGCTTGTGGGAAAAAGCGGAGTTGGAATCGCAACAATCGCCGTTTCGTTTTTCATTACTGTTTTCGGACAAATCGTTCCAAAGACAATCGCGGCCACGGAAGGCAATGTGGAAAAAATCGCCGCACGAAATGCCGCGCCGCTTGCGTTTTTGAAAAAAATATTTTTTCCAATTGTTTGGGCGTTTTCGCAAGTTTCCAAAGGCGCGGCTTTTTTGGTGCAAAAAATTTGGCGTTCCGAAAATTCTGTCATCACCGAAGAAGAATTGAAAATCTTGATTGAATCCGGCGCAGCTGACGGCACGCTCGAAAAATCCGAAAAAAATATGCTTGACAAAATTTTGCAAATTTCGGATTTTACTTTGCGCAACATTATGAAACATCGTTCGCTTGTAACTTACATCAACATTTCGGATTCTTACGACACGATTGTCGCCGCGTTCAAAAATTCGGGCTATTCGCATTTGCCAGTTTGTGCGCGCGCGTCCGAAGGCGAAATCGATTCAAAAGAAAATGTCGTCGGCGTTTTGTATTACAAAGATGTTTTGTTCGGCAAAAAAAATTCGCCTGACTTTTCGCCCGCGAAATTTATGAAGCCGCCGCTTTTCGTGCCCGAAACTTTTTCCGTGATAGAACTGATTCAAGTTTTCAAAAAAGAAAATCGTTCGTTCGCCGTCGCGCTCGACGAGCAAGGAAGCACGGCGGGAATTGTCACGCTCGACGACGTGATGCGCGGACTTTTTGGCAGAATGAGCGACGCTGGAAATCACAATGAAATTCCGGCCGAATCGCGAGTGAAAATTATTTCGCCGAAAGAATTTTTGGTTCCTGGCGACATGCATTTGAGCGACGTGAATTCAATTTTAAATATGAATTTGCAAAGCGAAAATTTTTCCACTCTCGGCGGATGGCTTTTGGAAAAATTCGATTCGCTTCCTTCGAGCGGCGAAGCGTTGCGATTCAAAGAAAATCTTTTCATCGTGGAAGATCAAAGTCAAAGGCGAATTACGCTCGTGCGAATTAGAAAAAATTTTTAAGATTTGCGA
This sequence comes from uncultured Treponema sp., assembly GCA_947174385.1. Lineage (GTDB taxonomy): Bacteria > Spirochaetota > Spirochaetia > Treponematales > Treponemataceae > Treponema_D. The sequence goes on along the minus strand of CAMWIU010000042.1, from coordinate 3,782 downwards.
TTGATTCGTGGAACTGAAATTCGCACGAAGCAACGTATGTGCAAAATTTTTCCGCGTCAATTTTTATGAAAACGAAAATTTTTGCAGCGCGCCAGTTTGTTTCAATTCATTAGCCAACTTTTTCAAATCGCGTTCGTCGGGCGTGTTCACCAAAATCGTAATTTCAAGCAAATCTTCATCGTAAGAATTGCAAAAATTTATGTCACGCACGATGATTCCATTTTCCGAAAGAATTTCTTTTATTTGCCCGATGTCAACATCCCCTCCCTTGTAGACAAGATCGATGTTTTTGATTTTCGCGGCGGGAAAAAAAATGTCCTCCACTTTTTGAAATGCCTTTAATCCAATCAAAGCCATCGCGAACGCAAACAGCGCGGGAAGATATATTCCAAATCCGACCGCCAAAGAAAGCGCGGCCGTCGTCCAAATTATCGCGGCAGTAGTGATGCCTTTTATGTTGAAGCCTTGATGCATAATCGCGCCGCCACCGATGAAGCCGATTCCCGTAAGAACGCCCGCCGCGATTCTAGTGGGATCTCCCATCAAATGTTCGTGCGCAGCCGCCCAAAAAGAAAGAATGCCCATCAACGCGCATGAAACAGAAATCAAAAGCAGCGTTCGCATTCCGATTGCCTGAAAATGATTTTTGCGCTCGATGCCGAGAACGATTCCGAAAACTCCGCTCAAAAGAATTCTCGCGCAGCATTCGATAAATTTTTCACCAAAAACAAAATTGAACATTTATCCTCACTGAATCTATTTGAAAATCGAAAATCCTTGAGCCTTTGCGCCGGCATTCACCCAGGACATCATCTGCTTTGCGGAAGGCGTTTTTTTCAACGCATCAAATTCGTCGAGATAAGTGAAAAGCCATTCTGAAAGCGAACGATCTGTTTTGGCGACTTCGTTCCCCAAATCTGTGCGCGAAATAATTATGTTGACATAAGCGCGTTCGGAATAAAGCGCGGCTGTGTTTTCCGCGAATGCTTCGAAAGCCGCACGCGCCGCCGACACAAACGGACCTGAAGCCATCGGCACGAGAGAACGCAAGGCGGCCTTTCTTGCAACGTCCGCTTCCGCGACAGAATTTTTCACAAGAAAAACAAGCTTTGGAACAGGCGAATCTTCTTGGCGCAAATTCAGCGAAGAAATTTTTTCAAATCGGGAAAGAATTTCGAGCGTCAAATATTGGAAACCTAAAACCATTTCATCCACCGCCGCCGAACATTCGGGCGTGGTGAAGTTGCTGAATTTCGCAACGTAATACGATTCGTCAAAATACAAAACCGCTTCGTCCAAATTCTTAAAAGCCGTTTCGCAATCCAAAACCAAAGTGCGCGCGCTCACCGGCGAAGTCCGCAACCATGAAAACGCCTTGAGATTCGCGGGCACGGCTCCTCGTAAAAGCGGCGACTGCGTAATTGCCACGTTGCGCATTTTCGTTTCCGCACCTTCGGCAAAATCGCCGCCGTCCGGGAAATCTTTTCCAGCAATTAAAATTGATTTGCTCATCTTTTTATTATATCACAATTTTTTTCAAAAAGAAAGTGCACATTTTAAATATCGCTGCATTTGTATTGCAATGCAAGAATGCGCAAGAAATTGGAGGGGCGGCGCAGCCGTTCCGAAACGAAGTGTAGGAATGGAGTGCATACGGAACCCCGGAAAGTTCGGTTTTTTGCGCCAGCAAAAAATGCGCCCGAAAAAATTCACGAAATGGAATCCAGCCTGAAAAAAGCCCACTTTTCATTTTACAAAAAATTCGTTATAATTTTTTTATGAAAATTTTGAGAAGATATTTGATTGGGATTGCACTTGGATTTTTGGCAGCGTTGATTTTACCGTTCGAAAATTCGCAATGGAATGTCGCGCTTTCTTTCGTAACCGAAATCATCGTGCGAATCGGACGCTACACGTTGATGCCGCTTTTGTTTTTTTCAGGAATCACTGCGATGCGCCGCTTGCGCACTGAAAAGATTTTGACGCACACTTCGATTTTGACTTTTGCCGCAATAATCGCTTCTTCGATTTTGCTTGCGTTGCTCGGATTTATTTCAATTGTAATCGTTCGCAATTTTCCGCACATTCCAATCACGACGGAACGCGCAAACGAAATCGCTTCGCTTGATATTCAGGATTTGCTTCGGACAATTTTCCCTTATTCGGCATTCAGCGCGCTCGACAACGGCGCGTTCCTTTTGCCGACTTTCGTCTTTGCAATGATAGTCGGCGCGGGCTGCTGCATACGCCAGTCGAATTTAAAGCCGATGCTTTCTTTGCTGGATTGCGCAAGCGAATTGTTCTATAATATTTCGGCGGTCTTCGTGGAATTTTTCAGCACAGGAATTTTTTTCTTGATGTGCGCTTGGACAGTGCAATTCAGAAGCGTGATAAAAAGCGGAGTTTTTTTGCCGCTCATCGTTATGCTTTCTATCGAATTTATTGTAGTCGTTGGACTGATTTATCCGCTCATAATAAAACTCACTTGCAGGAACGGCAAGCCGCTGAAAATTTTGTACGCTTCAATCGTGCCGTTTTTGATCGCGTTTTTTTCGGGCGACACGAATCTTTCCCTTTCATCGCAGATTCGAATGGGAGATGAAAATTTGGGAATTAAACAACGCACGAGCGGATTTTCGTTTCCGCTCTTTTCGATTTTCGCACGCGGCGGAAGTGCGCTTGTTATAATAATCAGCTTCGTGATGATTTTGCATTCGTATTCGGATTTGAACATCGAACTTTCCTCGCTGCTTTACATTTCGGTGGCGGCTTTTGCACTTTCGTTTTTGCTCGGAGGAATTCCTGTGGGCGGAACTTTTACCGCGCTCACAATTTTGTGCACGATGTATGGTCGCGGAATGGAAAACGGATTTTTGCTTTTCAAGCCGGCCGCCACAATCATCGGTTCTTTCGCGGCACTTTTCGACGCGGCCACGGCGATGTTCGGATGCTACATTGTCGCGCACAACACAAAGACAATTGAAACGCGGCATTCTTAAAATTGTTTTAATTTTGAATGCGCTTCTTTATGAAGCACGAAAAAAAATTTGGAGAAAATAAAAATGAAAAAAGGTTTGCAAAATTTGTTGATTGCGCTCGGCGTGATTTTGGTCGTGGTTTTTGCCGTGTACAGATTTTTCGTGGGCAATTACAATTCGATGGTCGAGCTGGACGAAAATGTCAATGCGAAATGGGCGCAAGTTCAAACTCAATATCAACGCCGCTCGGATTTGATTCCCAATTTGGTGAGCACGGTAAAAGGCTACGCTTCGCACGAAAGTGAGACTTTTGTCAAAGTTACCGAAATGCGCTCGAAAGCGCAAAGCGTGAACATCAACGCAAGCGATTTGCAAGACGCGCAGAAATTTCAGGAATTTCAAAACGCGCAAAATCAGCTGAGCGCGGGCATCCGAAATCTTTTGGCGGTGGCGGAAAATTATCCCGAACTCAACTCGAACGAAAATTTTCTCGCGCTGCAAGATCAGCTCGAAGGAACGGAAAATCGCATCGCCGTCGCACGCACCGATTACAACAACGCCGTTCAAAACTACAATGTTTTCATCAGAAAATTTCCGCAGAATTTTGTCGCGAACATGAACGGCTTTGCGGCAAAGCAAATGTTCGCCGCGAGCCAGGAAGCGCAGTCCGCGCCAAAAGTCGAATTTTAGTTTGCGGACGAAAAGCGAAATTTTCCTCATCATTATTGGAGAAAAAAATTTGGACACGAAAACTTTAGTCAAAAAATTGAATTTGAGCGACGAGGCGTTCGGTCGAATAAAAGA